>CAZYWR010000127.1:0-3874 GCA_964651185.1 uncultured Polyangiales bacterium | reverse complement strand
GGCGTGCCCGCTCGTCGCGATGGCGACCGGCACGCCGCGCGCGTGCCGGGCCGTCAACAACTCCGCGGCGTGAGGCATGAGCTCGACGCCCGGAAAGAGCTGCAGAAGCTCACGCTCGCGCTCGTCGAGGTAAGCGTCGGGGGAGAGCGGGAGCTTCAGCGCGTCGATCACGAGCTGCGCACCGCGCCAGCTGTCGCCGCCCGTGATCGCGCGCTTGAGCGCGAGCGTGAACGTCGCGCCGTAGCGACTGCACACGCGCTCCGCCGCGCGCTGATAAGCCGGCTCACTGTCGAGCAGCGTCCCGTCGAGATCGAAGATGACGTAGCCGAGACCGAGGCTGGAGTGCATGCAGAGGGCCGCTCAGTCCACCCACGGGCTCGTGCGTGCCGTGGGCAGGATGCCGACTTCGGCGCCGCGCTGCAGCAAGGTCTCGAACGCGGTGATGCCCTGCTGGCCGAGGTCGATCGAGTGTTGGTTCACGTACAATTCGATGTGTTGTTGGCAGACCTGATCGCTCAGCTCTTGCGCGTGCTCACGGATGTAGGGCTTGCTCTCCTCCGGGTGCGCGAACGCGTAGCGCACGCTGTCGGCGATGCCGCGCTCGAGCGCGCGCAAGAGCGGCGCGCCGAGGTCGCGCCTCGCGACGACCACGCCGAGCGGGAGCGGCAGCTCCGTCTTCTCTTCCCAGAGCGCGCCCACATCGCTCACCTGCACGAGCCCGTACTCGGGATAGGTGAACCGGCTCTCGTGGATGATGAGCCCGGCGTCGAACTCGCCTTCGGCCACGCGCGCCATGATCTTGTCGAAGCGCATCGGGGTGACCCGCAAGCCCGCCGGCGCGAACAGGCTGAGCAACAAATACGCGGTCGTGCGCAGGCCCGGCACCGCGACGTGCTTGCCCGCGAGATCGCCGAGCGAACCCAGGCCGCGATCGGCGCGCGCCACGACCAACGGGCCCACGCCGCGGCCGAGCGCCGCGCCCGCGCGCAGCACCGCGTAATCGTCGAGCAGGTACGAGGATAGACCCGCGCTCACCTTCGAGATCGGCAGGCGCGGCGCCGAGCTCTCGCCGAGCGCGCGGCGGTTGAGCGCCTCGATGTCGTCCAGGTAGATCGAGAAGTTGACGCCCGGCACGCGCACGAGGCCGTGAGCCAGGGCGTGAAACGCAAACGTGTCGTTGGGGCAGCTCGAGTATCCAAACCCGAGTGTCGTTTGGAGGGTGGCCACGCCTCCACCCTGGATCGCCCTCGCGCCCGCGTCCAGGCTGATGCGCGCCGCGCGCGCAGCGCAATTTTGCGGGTGCACGCGGCCCGACGCGACGGTACGACTCGGCCCCATGGGCCAGGGCACGAACCAGCGCACGAATCAGGGCGAGAGCCAAGCCAAGACCGCGATCACGCCCACGCGCGAAGAGAACTACGCGGAGTGGTACCAGCAGGTGGTGCGCGCGGCCGATCTGGCCGAGACCTCGCCGGTGCGCGGCTGCATGGTGATCAAGCCATGGGGCTACGCGATCTGGGAGAACATGCAGCGCCAGCTCGACGACATGTTCAAGCAGACGGGGCACAAGAACGCATACTTCCCGCTGTTCATTCCGCTCTCGTTCTTGGAAAAGGAAGCCGAGCACGTCGAGGGCTTCGCCAAGGAGTGCGCCGTGGTCACGCACCACCGGCTCGAGGCGGGCCAAGACGGCAAGCTCGTGCCCGCCGGCGAGCTCGAAGAGCCGCTGATCGTGCGGCCGACCTCGGAGACGATCATCGGCGCGGCGTTCGCCAAGTGGATCCAGAGCTACCGCGACTTGCCGCTTCTCATCAACCAGTGGGCCAACGTGGTGCGCTGGGAGCTGCGCACGCGGCTCTTCCTGCGCACGGCGGAGTTCCTGTGGCAGGAGGGGCACACCGCGCACGCCACGGCCGACGAAGCGGTCGCTGAGACCATGCAGATGCTCGGCGTGTATGCCGAGTTCGCGGAGCAGTGGTTGGCGATGCCGGTGATCCGCGGCGAGAAGACCGCCGGCGAGCGCTTTCCGGGCGCGGTCGCGACGTACTGCATCGAGGCGATGATGCAGGACCGCAAGGCGTTGCAGGCCGGCACGAGTCACTTCCTCGGCCAAAACTTCGCGAAGGCCAGCGGCATCCAGTTCCTCGACGAGAAGGGCGTGCTGCAACACGCCTGGACCACGAGCTGGGGCACCTCGACGCGCCTCATCGGCGGCATGCTCATGACCCACTCCGACGACGACGGGTTCGTGTGTCCGCCCAAGCTGGCGCCCGCGCACGTCGTGATCTTACCGGTCACGCACAAGGCCGAGGAGCGCCAGCGCGTGCTCGACTACTGTCAGGCGCTCGCTGCCGAGCTGCGCGCACAGCGCTACGCGGGGGCGCCGGTACGCGTGGAGATCGACGACCGCGATCTGCGCGGCGGCGACAAGCTCTGGCACTGGATCAAGAGGGGCATACCGATCCGGCTCGAGATCGGACCGCGAGACATCCAGAGCGACTCGGTGTTCATGGCGCGCCGCGATCGTCCGCCGAAGCAAAAAGGCGGGGTGCCGCGCGCCGAATTCGTCGCGACCTTGCCTGCGCTGCTCGACGAGATGCAGGCGGGCCTGTTGGAGCGAGCGCGCGCGTTTCGCGAGCAGCACACGCAGCAGATCGACACCAAGGAGGCGTTCTATCAGTACTTCACGCCGGCGCATCAGGACGAAAACGCGCCGCCCCCCATCCACGGCGGGTTCGCGCTGACGCACTTCTCGGGCGAGATCGAGCTCGAGCAGAAGATCAAAGACGAGCTAGGCGTCACCGTGCGCTGCATCCCGCTCGAAGGCGGCGAGCCCGGTACGTGTCCGTTTACGGGCAAGCCGAGCAAGCAGCGCGTGGTCTGGGCCAAGAGCTACTGAGCGCGTTCACGCTGCCCCCCATCCGTCGTTCCTTGCGTCCATGCGTATACCCGAATATATAAGCCTGGATGGAGTCTTCTGCCCCGTCCGCGCCCCCGCCCACGGCCCGTTGGGAGCTTTACCGGCTCCTGGCAGAGCCGGTGCGCCTGCGGTTGCTCGCCCTGGCGGCTGAGGAGGAGCTCGCGATCGGCGAGCTCGCCGAGCTTTTGCAAGAGGGACAGCCGAACGTGTCTCGCCACGTGGCCCCGCTGCGCAAGGCGGGCCTCCTTACTATGCGCAAGCACGGCACGCGCGTGCTCGCGCGCCTGGCCGAGCGCGCGGAGAGCGATCCCGTCGTGGCGGATGGTGTCGAGGCGGGTCGCGCGCTGTGTGCCGCGGACGGCAGTCTGCAGCGCGTGGCGGAGGTGGTCGCACAACGCGACGCGTCCGCGCGCGCGTTCTTTGCGAGCGCCGAGGAAGCCAAGAGCGAACCCACAGAGCTCCCAGAGGAGCTGCCGGCCTACCTGACCGCGCTCGCGCTGCTCGTGCGTGAGCGGGGACTCGCGGTCGATGCGGGCTGTGGAGCGGGCGCGGTGCTCGACTTGCTCGCGCCCGTGTTCAAAGAGGTGGTCGCGGTCGATCGCGAGCAGGTGCAGCTCGCGCGCGCGGCGGCGCGGCTCGAGCAGCGCGGCTACGGAAACGTGACGCTGCGCTGCGACGCCTACGACAGCCCGGCCGTGCGCGAGCTCGTGCAAGAGCGGGGCGGCGCAGACGTGGTGTTCGCCTCGCGCGTGCTGCACCACGCTCCCAAGCCCGCGGCCGCCATCGCCGCGCTCTCGCGCCTGCTCAAGCCGGGCGGCGCGCTGGTCGTGGTCGACTACGCGACCCACGAGAACGAGCCGTTGCGCGAGCAGCAGGCCGATCTGTGGCTCGGCTTCAGCGCCGACGAGCTGCTCGGCTTCGCGCGCAAGGCCGGCCTGAGCGACGCGCAGGTGC
>CAZYWR010000126.1:0-6529 GCA_964651185.1 uncultured Polyangiales bacterium | reverse complement strand
AGCTCGGGTCATCACAAGCCGTCGCGCGCAGCTGCTCGATCAGCTGTTCGAGCTCGCCTGCCTCGCGGTTGTGATCGCGCGCTGCGGCGGCGGTCTCGTCGTGCTGCTCCAAGAGCGGATAGAGGTCGCGCAGCTCGCCCTTCTCGTGCGCGAGGAGCTCTCGGCGGATCGTGGGGTACAGCTCGCGCCGCACGTCCGGATCCGAGCTCATCTTGACGCGCATCAAGAGCGCGGTGACCTGCCCGTGCTCCTCCGTGAGCTTCTTGAAGATGCCGGTGAGGCCTTCGATCGTGGCCTTGGTCTTCTTGACCTTCCCCATCGCTTCGGACGCGAGCTCTTGTGTTCGGCTCGGCATGTTTCCTCCTTGGCAGGTTGAGCGTACGCACGCGAGACGAAGCGCAGCGCGTTCGCCTCGGTACGCGAAGGGACAAGACAGCAAGATTTGCGCCGCGCGCCGTCGGTACGGCGAGCGCGCGCGCACAGCGCAAGCTACTTTGCGGCTGGGCATGGCGGCGAACAAACGAGGTCGCTCTTCGGTGCTGCGCGAGCGCGCGCTGGCTGCGCTCCACGAAGCCTGCACGACGGGAGACGCGGAGAAGGCGCGCGGCCAACTCGGCGCGGGGCTCGCGAGCACGGACGCGACCGTCGTCCAGCGCGCCGCCGAGCTGGTGAGAAAGCATCAATTCGCGGGCTTCGAGGCCGAGCTCGCGAGCGCTTTTGCGCGGCTGCTGGCCGCCGGGGCACAAGCCGATGCGGGGTGCCGCGCCAAGCTCGCGATCGTCGAGGCACTCGACTACCTGGAGACGAACGAAGAGGAGACCTTTCGGCTCGGTGCGCGCTGCGTGCAGCTCGAGCCGGGCTGGGGGGGAGCGTCCGACAGCGCGAGCGGCGTGCGCGCGCGCAGCATCGTGGCGCTCGCGCGCGTCGGCTACGAAGACTTGGGCCTGCTCGCGGCCGAGCTGCTCGCCGATCGCGAGCCTCCCGTGCGGCAAGCCGCGGCGGACGCGCTGGCCCACCACGGTGCGCGCAGCCATGCCGCCATCCTCCTGTTCAAGCTCGCGGTAGGCGACGAGGACCCGAACGCGACCTTGGCCGTGATGAGCGCGCTCTTGAGCCTCGCGCCCGACTGGGCTCTGCCCAAGCTCGAACAGAAGCTCGCGGCGCGCGACGAACAGGAATGCGAGCTGGCCGCGCTCGCGCTCGGGCAGAGCCGGCGCGCGGAGGCGCTGGCCCTCCTTCAGCGAGCGCTCGCGGCCTGTGTGCGGGGCGAAGAGCGCGCGACCTTTCTGCGCGCGATAGGCCTCCACCGCAGCGAACAGGCGCTCACCGCGCTGCTCGAGATCGTCGCCACAGGCGGCGCGGCCGACGCGCGCGTCGCGCTCGAGGCGCTCGCGGTGCGCCGCTACGAACCCGGCGTGCCCGAGCGCGTGCGCGAGGCGGCAGCGCGCAACGCGAACGCTGCGTTGCGTGCCCAGTACGAAGTCGCGTTCGAGGACGTCGAGGCGTCCTGACCCAGACGGCAGCACCGGGCCCGAGGTCGAGCCTGGAGCGCCGAATCGCTTGATTCCTACGATTTCCGGCGCCTTTCGCCGCCAGCGCGAGCTCCGTGCTCGGTCCCACCTTGGGGTCGACCCCGCGCGCGGACTCGCGCTGGCGACGAGATGCTTGGAAATCCCTACGGACTCAAGCGATTCGGCGCTCTAGGCTTGTCCGCGCGGTGGCTTGGTCCGTGCGCTCAGGCGCTCGAAGTTTTCGATCCCGTCCTGCACGAGCGGCGAGAGTCCGACCGCCTTCACGAAGGCCTCGTTGCTGAGCGACCAGAGCCGCGGCAACGGGCGCAGCACGTCGAGGAACAGCACGACGCGGTCTCGATCCGAATCGTTCCAGACCTCGTGCTCATAGGTGTCGTCGAACAGCAGACTCTCGCCCTCGTGCCAGGAGAGCACCTGATCGTCCACGCGGATGCGGCAGCGCTCGGGCTCGGGCACCAACAGGCCGAGGTGATAGCGCAGCACGCCGCGGTACACGCCCCGGTGCGGCGGCACGTGCGTATGCGGCGCGAGGATCGAAAAGAAGGCCGTCTTCATGCCCGGTATGGATTCGATCAAACGCGCCGTCTCCGGGCAGCGCGCGCAGCTCGCCTCGGCCTTGTAGCCGTAGGCGTAGAAGAAGAAGGTCTTCCAGTGATCCCCGCGCGCGAGGTGCGCTTGATCCGGCGAGATCTCTTGAAAATTGGGCACCAGCTCGCGCTCCGCGAGCACCTGGTCGAGCTCGCCGCGGATGGCCCGCCAGTTCGCCTCCAGCGTCTGTGCCCAAGGGAGCTCCGCGGCGTCGAAGACCGGACGCTCCCCCAAATTCGAGTGCGCGGCGAGCTCGTGGCCGAAGCCGTCGAGGAGCCTGCGCGCCCATTTCATCCCCGTGCGCTTGGCCGCGTACCACGCCGCGGCGCGATCGATCGCCATAAGATACTCCTTTGGCGATCAGGTCGTCGCCGCGGCGCATCGCGCTACACACGTCGCCCCGTGACAAAGCTGGCGCATCACTCCGAATGAGAGAGCGCCCCGCCCGCCGTTTCACGCACGTACACCGTCTTGGCGTTCACGAACTCGCGAATACCCAAGCTCCCGAGCTCGCGACCGTAACCTGAGTGTTTTACGCCGCCGAAGGGCAAGCGCGGGTCTGATGCCACCATCGCGTTGACGAAGGTGAGCCCTGCTTCGATCTCATTCACGAAGCGCTCGCGCTCGCGCGCATCGTGCGTCCACACGCTGCTACCGAGGCCGAAGGCGCTGTCGTTGGCGAGCGCGATGGCGGCGTCCAAATCGGACACGCGGAAGAGCAGCGCGACCGGGCCGAACACCTCCTCGCGAAAGGCCGGCGCGCGCTCCGGGATGTCGGCGAGCACCGTGGGCTCGTAGAAGTATCCGGGGCCCGGCAAGGCGTGACCGCCGAGCAAGAGCTTGGCGCCGGCCGCCACCGAACGCTCGACCTGCGCCGCGAGCTGTTCGCGTCCGCTCGCGGTCGCGAGCGGCCCTACGTCTACGTCTTCGCGTATCGGATCGCCCACCTTGAGCGCGCGCATGCTTTCTACGAAGCGCCGCGCGAACTCGTCGTAGACGGCCGCGTGCACGATGAAGCGCTTGGCCGCGATGCACGATTGACCGTTGTTGATGGTGCGTGCGACGACGGCCGTGCGCACAGCCTCGCCGAGATCGGCCGAGGGCATCACGACGAAGGGGTCGCTGCCGCCGAGCTCGAGCACGACCTTCTTCAGCGCGCGCCCGGAGGCTTCGCCGACCTTTTGCCCCACGCCTTCGCTGCCGGTCAGAGTCACCGCACGGATGCGCGGGTCTGCGATCAAGTCGGCGACGCGCTCGGAGCCGACGAGTAAGGTCTGGAACACGCCCTCCGCGAAGCCCGCGCGACGCGCGAGCTCTTCGAGGGCGAGCGCGCAACGTGGCACGTTGGACGCGTGCTTGAGCAACCCGACATTGCCCGCCATCAACGCCGGCGCCATGAAGCGCACGACCTGCCAGAACGGGAAGTTCCACGGCATGATCGCCAGCACCGGACCGAGCGGCAGGTAGCGCACGTAGCTCGCGCTCGCCTCGGTCGCGACCGGCTCGTCGCGCAGGTAGGTCTCTCCGTGCTCGGCGTAATGACGAAAGGCCAAGGCGCACTTCTCGGCCTCGGCGATCGCGGCGCGGAGGGTTTTCCCCATCTCTTCCGTCATGAGCTGCGCGAAGGCGCGCTTTTCGCGGTCGAGCAGATCGGCCGCGCGCCGCAGCTTCTCGGCGCGATCTGCGAAGCTCGATAGACGGTGGAGCGCGAAGGCGCGAACGGCCCGCTCGAGCTTCTCCGCGACGGCGCTCTCGCTGTGCTCCTTGAACTCTTGCACCTTTTGTCCGGTGGCCGGGTTGATGCTCGCGATGGTCATGGTTGCTGTCCTTCCGCGCCGGAGGGCGCCCGGCGCCAGCCGCGTGGATCAAGGCCAACCCTCGAGCACGATCTTGCCGATCGTGCGGCCCGACTCGAGCTCGGCGTGCGCCTCGCGCAGCGTGCGCGCGCTGATCGGCACGATGCGCCGCGTGAGCGTGGAGCGCACGCGGCCGGCATCCATCAGCTCGGCGAGCTCGCGCAAGATGCGGTGCTGCTCGATCATGTCATCGGTCTGGAAGATCGGGCGCGTGAACATGAGCTCCCAATGGATGGCGAGCGACTTCGACTGCGCGGGCGCCAGATCGACCGGTCGCTTCGGGGTCACGATGAAACACAGCGCGCTTTGCGGCGCCGCAACCTCGAACAGCTTGGGGAAGTAAGGGTCGCTGTCGGCGGTGCAGAACGTGTAGTCGACGTGTTCGAGCCCGAGCTGCGCGAGCTGGGCTGGCAGGGGCTCGTGATGGTCGATCACGTGGTCGGCGCCCAGATCGCGCACCCACTCCGCGCTCTCCACCCGGCTCGCGCTCGCGATCACGGTGGCCTTGGTGAGCACCTTGGCGAGCTGTACGGCGATCGATCCGACGCCGCCCGCGCCGCCGATGACGAGCAGACTCTGCCCGCGGCTCGCGTCACCGCGTCCCATGCGCATGCGCTGAAACAGCGCTTCGTAGGCGGTGAGCGCGGTCAGGGGCATGGCCGCCGCGCGCGCGAAGTCGGTGCGCTTCGGCTTCGGCCCGGCGATGCGCTCGTCCACCACACACAGCTCGCTGTTGGCGCCGGGGCGCGTCAGGTCGCCCGCGAAGTAGACCTCGTCGCCCACCTTGAACAACGTTACGGCCGGCCCCACGCCGACCACCACACCCGCTGCATCCCAGCCCAAGACGAGCGGGCGATCGCGCGGCGGCTCGCGGTTGCGTCGCACCTTGGTGTCGACGGGATTGACGGAGATGGCGCGCACCTCGACCAGCAGGTCGTGCGCGTTCGGCTCGGGGCGCGGGAGCTCCAAATCGAGCAAGCTCTCGGGGCCGTGATCGGGCAGAGGTCGGGTGATGCCAACGGCTTTCATCGACAGCTCCTTTCGCGTGGGCACTGCCGCTGGAGCTTAGTCGGCGAGCGGCTCATTCGAAACGCCATCGCCGGCGCGCCGGCTCCCGCGCTCGCGCGGCGCGTCAGCGGCAGCCGTTTTCCGTGCTGTCAGCGGCAGCCGTTTGCCGTGCTGTAGACCGCCGGCTCCGGGCTGTACACTCGCTCCGGCTTGCCGCGCAGCCGAAAACCCGCGACGAACCCGCGAGCGAGCTCGAAGCCCTGGCGCAGCCATTGCACCATGCGCGCCTGCAGGCTTGCGGCCCACGCGAACTCGGTCGCCAGCAGGCCGATGCCAGCGACGATCAGCGGAAGCCCCGGGCCGGGCAGCAGCAGGAACACCGTTCCGACGCTGACCAGCATCCCCGCCGCCACGCATTTGATCGCCATCGTGAGCCACTTCATTACGGCACCTCAGTACTTCTGCGTGATCGTCGGACCGAGTCGAGTTCGGGTTACACACGCGGCGCCTTCGGTCAGCGGAGTTACCGAGCACGCCTTCTCTTCAGGTCCGCGCGCCACGCGCGAGCGCAAGGTGGGGCGTGCCCGATTCGGGAGCGCGGGGCCGGCCGAACGTCAGGCGCGGGGTGCGCGGACCTGCCACGACCGGCTGCCGATCGGTTGCGGGTCAACCGGCTGCCGATCGGTTGCAGGTCAACCGGCTGCCGATCGGTTGCGCGTCGCGGCTGCTTCATCGCTCTGACGCTGAAGCATGGCGGGCTGCGCAAAACGGCCACAGTGCGGGCGTAGCGCCCGCGATAGAGCGAGCTCCGAACGCCGCAATTCACGTGAATCGTGGCGCAAAGAACGTTGGCGCGACGCCTGCATAGCCACGCGGTGACGATGCGCATCACGGCGCAAAGACGCTTCGCGATTCAAGGGGTCCTGCCGCCAGGAACTCGCCTGGGGACGGATCTGGTCCTCGGCGAGCGCTTGGGAGAGGGCGGTACGGGGTCCGTCTACTCCGGCTACCACGAGGTGCTGAGGCGCGAAGTGGCCGTGAAGATCTGTGATCGCTCAGGACCCGACAGTCAGGCGCTGGCCGAGCGTCTGATGCAGGAGGCGCGCATGTGCGCTTCCGTGCGCGACGCGCGCGTGCCCCGCATCTACGCGCTCGACAAGCTCGAGAGCGGCGCGCCTTACCTCGTGATGGAGAAGATCCAAGGCGATCCGCTTTCGGCGCTGCTCGAGCGCGGGCAGCTGCGCGCGCGCGTCGCTTGCGAGCTCGCTTGCGAGCTGCTGAAGGCGCTCGAAGCCGTGCATCGCGCCCACATCATTCACCGCGACGTCAAGCCGAGCAATATCATGGTCGAGCTGCGCGAGCGCTCGCCGCGCGCCGACGGCGTCGCGACGCGCCTGCGGCTGCTCGACTTCGGCATCGGCAAGGCGATGTCTGATTTGGACGTGTGCGAAGCCGATCCGGCCTTGACGCGCCCGGGCGAAATCATCGGCACGCCGATGTACATGGCGCCCGAGCAGATGACGGAGGGCAAAGTCGATCAGCGCG
>CAZYWR010000125.1:0-3706 GCA_964651185.1 uncultured Polyangiales bacterium | reverse complement strand
CGATCTTGGAGGCGTCGATCGCGTAGCGCAGGTCGTGGCCGGGACGATCGGTGACGTAGGTGATGAGGCCGAGCAGCTCCGCTTCGGCGGCGCCCGTCTCGTCGGCCACGATGCGCGCGAGCTTCTTCACGACGTCGATGTTGCGCTGCTCGTTGTGGCCGCCGATGTTGTAGGTTTCGCCCACCTGACCGCGCTCGATCACGGTCCAGATCGCTTCGCAATGATCGGTGACGTACAGCCAATCGCGCACGTTCTCGCCCTTGCCGTACACAGGCAAAGGCTTGCGTTCGAGCAGGTTCGCGATCATCAGCGGGATGAGCTTCTCCGGGAACTGCAGCGGCCCGTAGTTGTTCGAGCAGTTGGTGATCTTGGTCGGGAGCTTGAAAGTGCGCGCATAGGCCCGCACCCAATGATCGCTCGCGGCCTTCGACGCGGAGTACGGGCTCGAGGGATCGTAGCGGGTTTCTTCGGTGAAGTAACCGGTCGCCCCCAGCGAGCCGAACACCTCGTCGGTGCTCACATGATGGAACAGTCCCTCGCCCGGGCGCCACTTCGCACGGCAGGCCTCGAGCAAGTTGAACGTCCCTTCGACGTTGGCGCGCAAGAACGCGCGCGGTCCGAGGATGCTGCGGTCGACGTGGCTCTCCGCGGCGAAATGAATGACGAGGTCCGGCGCGCGTCTGTCGAACAGCGCCATCACCGCGTCGAACTCGGCGATATCGACGCGTTCGAACGCGTAGTTCGGGAGGTGAGCGACCGGCTCCAGGTTCTTCAGGTTGGCGGCGTACGTGAGCGCATCGACGTTGATGAAAGTGTGCTCCGGGTGCCGCGGCACGAGCAGGTTGAGAAAGTTCGACCCGATGAAGCCCGCACCGCCAGTGACCAGGATGTTCATGCTGCCTCGCTCAGATACGCACTGCATACTCGCTAAAGCGAGACGAGCCAAGGATTCCGGCCGCGTGTAGACTCAGGTGCGAGCGAGGCGCGGCGTCCTCGGCAAGGAGAGCGCGGAGAATGGACGAGTCGATCGGCCCGAGCGCGACGGTGGTCGTGAGTCCGCATCAGGTTTCCACCTCGCTGGGGGATGAAGCGGTGATCCTCGGCGCCGACGCGGGGCAATACTTTGGCTTGAACGAGGTCGGGGCCCGCGTTTGGGAGTTGGTGCAGAAGCCGATCCAGGTTTCGGCGATCTGCAGCGCGCTCTGCGCGGAGTACGAGGTGGGTGCAGACGAATGCGAGCGCGACGTGCTTGCGCTGCTCACCGAGCTGCGCGCTCAGGGACTGCTCGATGTTCGCGATGCGTCGAGCGCTCCGTAAGTGGTCCGAGCTGCCGAGGCGCGAGCGACGGGTGCTGGTCGAAGCGGCGCTGCTCCTCCTGGCTGTGCACGTCTTGCAGCAGGCTTTGCCGTTTCGCCGCTGGCGCGCGCTCTTGACGCGCCCGCGACCTAGCGGCGGGGTACGACCCGACGCGCCGAGCCCCGATCAGATCGCACAGGCCGTCGAGCGGGCTCGCCGAACGCTGCCGGGCGACTACAAGTGTCTGCCTGCCGCTTACACGGGGCATCTGCTCCTGCACCGCCACGGCTACGCGTCGGCGATACAGGTCGGCGTCGCGCACGACGCGAAAGGCCAGGTCGAGGCCCACGCCTGGGTCGAAGCGTGCGGGCGGATCTTGATCGGTGCGTTGCCGGACCTGGAGCGCTTCGTGCCGTTCCCGCCCCTCGAGGTGTGACGAATCTGTCACGTGCCGGCGTGTCCGATGGCAAGCGCCGTGGCCGCTGGCCCGGCTACAAAGCAGGCGTGCGGCGCACAGGGTGGGGCAAATTTGGTGTACTTAGGCACCACCTAGCCGGGAAGCTTCTCGTTCGAGGAGGCGTAAGTGAGCTGGTACGTACGTTGCTTTAGCATGGGATCGACTTGTGAAGTTACACGCGCCTCTTGGCTGCGTACAGGACGATCTGCTACGAGGGAGTTATGGAAAAGACGAAGAAGCCCTATGTGAAGCCCCAGCTCCACGCTCATGGTTCCGTCGAGGCCATCACGGGTTTCACCGGAGGTCACGACATCTTCGGCGGCGGTTTCCTCAGCCCGAAGTGCAAGGCCAAGGCGAAGACCCAGGGCCCGGCCGACTTCGGTAGCTGAGCCTGCCCCGGTCACGGCTGAGGTGCTCGGTGCCGAGCTCAGGCGCGCAAGGGTGAGGCGGAAGCGGCGCTCGTGTACGCGTATTCCGTCTATGGTCTGACGCTTCAGAGCGATTTTCCAATCCCCGAGCTGCCCAACGTTCACGCTGCTGGCGACCTGTCGCGGCGGGACGATCATTTCATATCTGACGCTGATGTCCGCGTACCCGCTCAGAGTGCTGATGCGGGCCAACCCGATTCCGCGGCGGCTCGCGGAGCAGATATCGTGGTGCGTCGAGGCAACATTCCTGCCTCGCCCGCGCACCTCGCGCCGAACGGTTCGACTGGCTCGGCTGTGGAAGATGCGGTCGAAGGCGCCGGCGATAGCTGGGCCGAGCGCTGGGCGGAGCGCAACGAGACCCTCTGTGTGTTCGCCGACGTAGGCCGCTATCTGGTGCGGGCCGGGCACAGCATTCTGGTCGAGCCCGCGGCGCACGCGGATCCCAGCGTGGTGCGCCATCTGCTGCTCGGGCCCGTGCTTGCGCACCTGCTCTGGCAGCGCGAGGTGTTTACGCTGCACGCGAGCGTCGTCGGCGTGCGCGGTCGTTACGCTGCATTCGTCGGGGCATCGGGGGAGGGCAAATCGACGACCGCGGCCGCGTTCGCGGCTCGTGGCGAGGCGCTGGTGTGCGACGACGTGGCGGCTTTGATCGCCGCACCGGGCCGGGTGCAGGTCTTGCCAGGCTTTCCGCGCTTGCGCCTGTACGACGACTCCGTGCGCAGTCTGGGCGAAGATCCTGACGGCCACGCGCAAGTGCACGTTCACATCGAGAAGCGCTCCAAGCGGATCGCGAACTTCGTGGCCGAGCCGGTGACGCTCGAGCGGCTGTACGTGCTCGCCTCGGGCGACGACTTCGCGCTCGATCCGCTGCCGCCGCGCGGCGCGCTGATGGAGGTGCTGCGCCACACCTACTACGCGCACCAGTTCGCTCCGCTCTACGGCTTTCCCAAGCATCTCGAGCAAGCGGCGCGTTTGGTCGAGCGGCTGCCGGCATTTCGCCTGACCCGCCCGAAAGATCTCGCGCGCCTCGGCGAGTTGGTAGCCTTCGTCGAAGCGCGTTGGCAGAGCTAGCAGCCGCGCGACGGACGGTGCAGTGGAGGCAGAGGCGGCCATCGACGTCGAGCAGGTCTCGAAGCGCTTCGTGCGTCCGCTGCCGCGTCTCGCACGCGTGCTCGGCCGGCGCGGTCCCGAAGCCGTGGACGCGCTCTGCGATGTGTCGCTGCGGGTCGACGCCGGCGAGATCTTCGGGCTGGTGGGCCGCAACGGCCAGGGAAAGACCACGCTGATCAAGACGGTGTGTGGGCTGATCGAGCCGAGCGCGGGGCGCGTGCGCGTGTTCGGCCACGACAGCTTGCGCGCGGCGCGCGAGGTGAAGCGGCGCGTGGGACTGGTGAGCGCAGACGAGCGCAGCTTTTATTTTCGCCTCACGGGCTACGAGAACTTGCTCTTCTTCGCGCGCCTGTGGGGGCTCGCGCCGGCGGCGATCGGCTCGCGTATCGAGAGCCTGGCCGAGATGTTCGAGCTC
>CAZYWR010000124.1:0-3892 GCA_964651185.1 uncultured Polyangiales bacterium | reverse complement strand
TGTTTCTCTGAGCCGTGTGTTTGTGGGGGGTCTCCCCCTTGTGGTTCTTTCTGGGGCCCACGTCCGTCTGCTCGATCTCAGCGAGCGGTCCGGTGAGGAAATGCCAGCGGTCCGGATCGGCTCCGAACTTGGCCGCGTACGCCGCCAGCACCTCGGGCGTGTCGTGGCTCGGATCGACGGAAATCGACACGTAGCGAACGCCCGGCAGCGGACCGATCCGGGCCTGCAGGGCCTTGAATTTCGCGGTCAAGAGCGGACACACGCGCGCGCAGCGCGTGAACACGAAGTTCGCGACCCAGGGCGCACCGCGCAAATCGCGAGCGCGGACGGTGCGCCCACGTTGATCGGTGAGCGCGAAAGCAGGGACCGCTCCGAACGTCCCCCGCTCCGCGCGCCGCTCCTGCCCGGCGCGCGCCGCCCCGAGCCGCTGTGCCGCGAAGGCCGCGACCCCCGCCACCAACACCGCTGCCCACACCAGCCAGCGTACGCGCTTCATATCTCAACCGTGCGCGTCGAGCGCCAGCGCCGCGAACAATAGGGGCAGGTACACGAGCGAGGCAGCAAACAGCTGGCGCGCCCAGCGCGCACCCGCCCCAGCCCAGAAACCGCGCAGCGAAAGGACCACCATCGCCCCGCCCAGTACGAGCGCCACGGCCAAGTAGCGCCATCCCGCCACGTGCAAGGGCACCAGGCTCACCGTCACGGCCAATAACAAGAATGAATGGATCACCGCGTGCACCTTGGCCACGCGCAGGCCGCGCACCGCAGGCAGCACGCGAAAGCCCGCCCGCGTGTACTCGGCTTCGCGAAAAATCGCGATCGCGATGAAGTGCGGCAGCTGCCAGAAAAAGAGGATCCCGAACAGCGCGATCCCGGCCCACTCGAGCCGGCCGGTCGCGGCAGTCCAGCCGATCAGCGGCGGCAGGGCGCCAGGCACCGAGCCAACCAGCAACGCGGCGGGGGTCTTCTGCTTGAGCGGCGTATACACGGCCACGTAGCTGACCAACGCGATCGCCGCGAGCAAGCCGGTCAGCCGATTCACGCCCAAGGTGAGCAGTGGGATCGATACCCCACCGAGCACCAGTCCGAAAGCCAGAGCCACGCTTGGCGAGAGCCGGCCAGCCGGAAGCGGCCGGTTGCGGGTGCGGGCCATGAGGCGGTCGATATCGCGTTCGAGCCAGCAGTTCAGCGTATTGGCCGAGCCGACGACCAAGGCCGTGCCGAGCAACGCGCAAAGCGCCGTGCGCGGGTCCACACCGCCCGCCAGACAGAGCCCGCCGGCGGTCGTGATCAGCACCATCAAGGTGATGCGCGGTTTCGCGAGCGACAGCACATCGCGCAAGATTTCCGCCACATCGTGCTCGTTCGCAGCCTGCATGGGTCTCACAGCCCCCTCGTTCGGGACGGAGCGAAGTCGAAGCGCGCCTTTTCGCACGCGAGCCAAACGTCTGATGTCACGAGACGCCTCCGGGCCGCGGACCGCTCGTAGCCCTGCGCCCTGACCACAGAATGCCGCCGGACGAGAGGTGCGGCCATATAGCAAAACGCGGGGAACCACGTCAAACCGCGCTCATTTCCCCTAGGGCCACCGAGTGCCCGCGGCAAGCGCGTGCACGGACACTCCGCCTAGCGCAGCAGCAAGACCACGACCAGCACGGCCCCACCGAGCACCAGCATCGCCCCGGCGCCGATCGCTGCCCACAACATCGGCGACTGCGGAAGGGATGCGAGATCCAGGCGGGCCGTGCCTCCGGCGCCATCGGCAGACGAAGACGGTGCCGCCATCGCCCCGTCTCGCGGAGTGCGCGGCCGCCGCAGCTCGCCGACTTGGGCCGAGGCGCGTGCGCGCGCGCCTTCATCCGGTTTCGGGATCGAACGCATCGCGTCTTCCCGGACCTCCTCCTGCAAGCAGTCCTTCAGCGCCAGCGCGAAGTCCGCCGCCGAGCGGTGGCGCTTGTCCGGATCCTTCTCGATCGTCTTCATCACGACCGCCTCGAGCCCGGCGGGCAGCTGCAGATTCGGCACGCGCTGGCCGAGCCGGATGGGCGTGCCGCGGATCTGCAGGGCCAGGTAGTCCATCGGCTGCGCGGCATCGAAGGGCAGCTTGCCCGTGAGCATCTCGTACAAGATGCAGCCGAGCGAGTAAATGTCCGAACGCGCGTCGAGCTGCTGCCCGCGCGCCTGCTCCGGACTCATGAACTCGGGCGTCCCAAAGACCATGCCCTCCTGGGTCAGAATCAGGGAGCCCGGCCGCATCTCACGCTGGGTGACCTTGGCCAGGCCAAAATCCAGCACCTTGGGGAAATCGGCGATGCCGCCCTGGCTGGTGAGAAAGATGTTCTCCGGCTTCAGATCGCGATGGACCATGCCCTGACGGTGCGCTTCCTCGAGCGCGCCACAGACCTGAACCATGATGTTCACGGCGCGCGCAGGCTTCAGCAGGCCCTCCGCGCGCGTGACCTGGGCCAGGTTCTTGCCTTCCAGGTACTCCATCACGATGTAACAAGCGCCGTCTTCGAGCTGACCGTACATATACACGCGGGCGGTGTTCGGATGAGACAAGTGGCTCATCGCGCGCGCCTCGCGTCGAAAGCGGGACACCAGATCGGGACGCGACACGTATTTCGGATGCAGGATCTTGATCGCGACGAAGCGGTTCATCTCAGGCTGCTCGGCCTTGTAGACCGCGCCCATACCGCCCGAACCAATCCGCTGCAGAACGCGAAATTGTCCGGCGATCTCTTTGCCGATATACGAGGCTTGTGCGCTCACGAAACGATCATCCCTCCTCTAGGCCGGGGGCGGGGGCAAGTATAGGGGAAAAAGTGGGGCCTCGGGCGGCTTCCGGCGCGGAGCCGCATGGGCGCTCCCGATCTCGGCTCGAAGCGCGCGCGGGCGCGGGCGTGCGCGATGCCAATAGGGCGCGAGGGTCGATCCGCACGAGCGCGCACAGCACGTGAGCGACGACGAACGATCGCCGTGCAGGCCCCTCGACGCGCGCCTACGCGAGCTTCTGCACGCGCCCGCCTGGCGCGAAACTTACCGCGCGCTCTTCGATCAAGAGCTGCTCGCGCTGAAAGCGGGCTGGCCGCGGCTGCTGGACGCGGGCGACCACGCGCTCTGGCTCCGCCCTTCCGACGTCATCGTCGAGCTCGCACGCTCGCCGGCGCGGGAACCGCTCGAGCTGGCGGCGATTCTGCCCGCCGAATGTGCCACCCGTGTGGTCGACCGCTTGCTCGGCGGCCGCGGCGACACCGCGCTGGCCAGCGCGGCCGGCCAGCCGAGCGAAGCGGAGTGCGGCGTGCTCGCTTACGCGGCAGCGCGCTTGTGTGCCGCGCAGGAGCACGAGTTCTTCGTGCGCGACGTGCGCTCTTGGGGCGCAGCAAGCGGGCTTTGCCGGGAGCCTTTCGTGTTCTGGCCCTGGTCGCTGCGCACTTCGCTCGCAGCGCGTGCGCCCGCCGCACCGAACAGGGATGGGAGTCACGCGCGCGAACACCTGGCAAACACCGAGCACACACGCGCGCCGGGCGAACCGCGCTCACTCGAGGTGCAGGTCTCTGTCCGCGGACAGGAGGTCGCGGGGGCGCTGCTGCTCTCCGGTGCACTCGCCCGCGCCTATGGCGACCGGCACGAGCTCGAGCTCGTCGTCCGCGACGCGGCGCGCGCTGCGCTGTTGACGTCGCTCACGCCCGGCGACGTATTGCTCAGCGACGCGTGGACCCTTACGCAGACTACGGACGGCCTCGCGGGCGAGGTCGCGCTCGCGGTCGAAGGGTGCGAGAGCGGCTGGTCAGCACGTCTCACAGCCGCTCGCGTCCAGACGCGCACGCCGATCGGGCCAGCGCGCGACGATCATCTCGATTTGGTGCTCGCGCGGCGCGCGATCGGCCTC
>CAZYWR010000123.1:0-3282 GCA_964651185.1 uncultured Polyangiales bacterium | reverse complement strand
ACCGAGATCCTCGGGCCGGCTCGGGTCGACGTTCGCCGTGTAGGGCGCGCGAAACAGCGGCGAGCGCCATCCCGTGAGGCCCTCGAGAAGACGCGCCGTCGTGTTGAGCTCCACGTGCTGCTCGGCGGGCGTCAGCCGATCGAGGTGCGGATGCGTGAAGGTGTGATTGCCGATCAGGTGGCCGGCGGAGTCGATGTCGCCCACCAGGTCCGGATACTGCATCGCTTGATCGCCCAGCACGAAAAAGGTCGCGGGCACGTCGAGCCGGTCGAGCGCCTTGAGCACCTCCGGCGTCCAGCGCGGATCGGGGCCATCGTCGAACGTGAGCACGATGTTCTTGCCCGGTAGCCCCCGGCGCTCGACCACGAAGCCGGTCGGCGACTGCGCGTAGCGCGCCCAGAGCACGCGACCGCCCTCGTCGAGCAACATCTCGCGCTGGCCCTGCGTCGGCTCGGAGCGGATGGTCAGGACTTCGCCGTGTCCGAACAGATCGACCGAGCGGCTCTCGGGAATCGCCGCCAAAGCCTGCGCGCTCGGGCGGTTCTTTTCGCCCAAGAACTTCCACAGGGTCTCGTCCTCGGTGCCGAGCCGCCAGAGCGCCACGCGCTTGAGCCCGAGCTCCTCGAGGCGCGCGCTTTGGTTCCAGGCGCTGAGCGCATCTTGGCACCACACGTCGTGCGTGCGCTGCTCGTCGTCCGTGTACGCGAAGCGCGCGTTTTCCGCCTCCCGCTCGAACTCCGGCACCGCACCCGCCGCGCGCGCGCGGTCCATGGCCTCGCGAAAGGAGAGGCTCTCGGCGGGCGGCGCCTTGTCTTCGACCAGCCAGTCGTAGCAGTAAGCACCGAGCGCCACGACCAAGCGCTCGGCACCGACGCGCGTGATGGCCTGCTGCACCGACTTGCGGAACCAGTCTTCGCCCGAGATCGGCCCCGGCTTGGAGGCGGGGAAGTGCTGGTCGTACGCCATCACGAACACGGCGTCGGCGAGCTGGCCGATGTATTCGAGGTCGTACGCCGGATCGTAGAACGAGACGTCGACCGTCAGCCGCAGGCCCTTCTTGTGCAGCGCGTTCTTGAGGTCTACGAGCAACTCGAGCAGCGGCTCCGAGTCCTCCGGCGCGAGCTCTTCGATGTCCACGTTGACGCCGTCAGCCGCGAGCGCGACCAGACGTCCGACGATCTTGTTCACCAGACATTTGCGCGCGGCGTCGTCGCGCATCATTCGCGCCACGGGCGCGCCGCGCCAGACCTGGTGCGACAAGTTGGCGAGCCGGGGGATCACCATGACGTCGCGGCTGCCCACGATGCGCTGCGTGGGCGCGTCGATGTGCTCCTCGAGCTCGCAGCCGGGCCCGGGCACGCTGAACCAGTCGGGCACGATCACGTCGATGTTCTTGAGATGGCGCTCGAGCGACGAGTGCGCGGCCGGATCGTCGCGCACCGTGAACGCGACCACCGCGCGTTCGGGCAGCGGCAGGACCGTCTCCACCGCGTCATCGACCAAGCGCGCGCGCCGCTTGCGCTCTTCGTTGCGCCGCTTCTGCATCTCGCGCTGCTGCTTGGCGGAGTAGACGGGCTTGACGTAGCTCTCCTTCCAGTCGGCCAGCTCCTTGGCGCGCACGCTCGGCCGCTTCTGGAACACGTCGGGCAGCTGCACGGGCAAGACGACGCCCATGGCGGCGAGCGCCAGGGTGCCGAGCGCGCTCACGACGAGCACGGCCAGCACCATGACGGCGCGGCGCCAGCGGCGGCGAGACGGGTCTTCGAAGATCACGGAATCACCTCGGGCAGAGACAGGGAGACGAGATGGCAAGGTCCGAAGGCCAAGGCGGGCTCGACCCGCACTGACGCGTCTGCGGGCAGCTGCTTCAACAAAGGACTATCGCCGATCGCGATCAGCTGATCGCAACCGTGTGCGCGCAGCGCTCTAGGGAGCGCACTCCAGCGCTCGTCGTCGACCACATGCACGCGCGGGCGCGGCGAAAGTTGGGCGACCACGCCATCGAGATTGGCGTCATCTGTGCCGAGGCGCCACGGTGTGCGGCACACGTCACGCTTTCCGACCAGCGCGCGCTGAACGAACTGGCGGTCCACGCCGGACACGCGCGCGAGCTGTGTGATCGGGTCGTCCCCCAAAACGGAGAGGCCGAGGCGGTCTATGCCCTTGACGTGCGCGAGCGCGTAGAGCGCCTCGGGCACGGCGAAGACGAGCGCGCCGCACGCCAGCGCGAGCGCGCCGCCGCTGCGCCCGGTGCGCACCAGCTCGCTCACCGCGAGCGCGATCGCCAGCGCCGCTGCGCCCCAGACCCAGGACGTGAAGCGCGGCCAAAACGAGAGCGGCTGCAGTAGCCAACACGCGAAGGTCAGCCCGATCACCAGCGCGAGCCCGCGCCCGTCGGGCGCCGCCCGCGAGCGCCAAGCCGCCCACGCCAGCGCCGGCAGCCCGACGGCTACGAAGGCGTACCCGAAGCCCGCCAGCCGATCGTCGAAGCTGCGCGCCGGGCCATGCGGCTGGAGCCAAACCCAGAACGGGCGCAGCAGCGAGGGCAGCCCTGCGAGCTCGCGCGGCACGTTGAAAGCGGGCGTGAGAATGCCGTCGAGCGACGACTCGCCGCGCAGGAGCACGCGCTCTCCCAACCGGAGCTCGAGCGGGTACAGGGGGTTCCCCGTCATCATGGCGTTGCGGCCTGCAAAGAATAGGCCCGGGCTGGCGAGCGCGAGCACGCGCCCGAACTCTTGCATTGCCTGGCGCACGTCGAGCGCGCGCGGCCTACGCCACAGCCCAGCCGCGAGCGCCAGCGCCGCGAACGCGAAGCCGTGCGGCTTGAGCGCGGTGACCAGGGCCGCGGCGATCCCCACATCGGCCGCGAGCCACGGCACCACGATGCCGGCGCGCGCCCAGCGCGCGACCGCGACGAAGAGCGCCACCATGCCCCCCGCGAACGCCGCATCGACGTAGCCGCTCGGCGCGTTCAAGAGCTGCATGGGGACGAGCAGGAACAGTCCTGCCGCCAAGCGCGCGCCCCATCGAGGCACGCCCAGCTCGCGCGCGAAGGAGGCGAGCGCGAGCGCGCCGCTGAGCGCGAAGGGCACCGACACGGCATCCACCGCCGCGGCCGAGTCGAAAGCGCGGAAGCAAACGGCCGCGATCACCTCGAGCCCGAGCGGGTAGCCGTTGCGCAGCGGATCGTCCCCGGGCACCCACACCACGGCGCCCGCGTCGAGCCACGCCGCGATCGCCGGCAAGCGATAGCCGAGCGCATCGTAGGCACCGATGGGCAAC
>CAZYWR010000122.1:0-5820 GCA_964651185.1 uncultured Polyangiales bacterium | reverse complement strand
GGTTCCGCAACAGCAGATAGGCGATGTAGATCATGCCCGTGAGCAGCGTGGTCGTCAGCCGTGGGTCCCAGGTCCAATACGTGCCCCAGGCTTTGCGCCCCCAGAGCGGCCCGGTCACGAGCACAATGGAGCAAAACATCGTGCCCACTTCGGCGCCTGCCACGGCGACCGCCTCCCAAGCGTCGTCGCGCTTGATCAGGTACATGGCGCTGCCGAGCACGCATAAGCCGTAACCGAGGTACATCGCGTACGCGCTGGGCGCGTGGAAGAAGAAGATCTTGTACACGATGCCCATCTGCGCCTCGACCGGCGCGACCATGAATCCCCAGTATAGGGTCAGGAACAAGAGCAACGCCGCCAATCCGGCGAGCAGCAGGAATCCCGGCGATTGCGTGGGCGATGCGGGGCGATATGGCACGGCTTGAGCTGGCGCGGCTTGGCTCATGGGCACCTCGGCGTGCGTCGAACGTACAGCGAAGCTATCTGGCGCGGTAGTCTCTGCACATATCCGTCGCCGACGCAGCGCAGATCGCCGTGGACAAGACCTACCAACCCCTGCCGCTCAGCGAAGCGGCGCTCGCCCGCGTCGAACGCGTGGCGCGCGCACTTTATGCCGGACCCTACACGGCACGCACGCTGGCCGAAGCGGTCCGAGGGCTGAGCGACACCTACACGCGGGCGCGCGACGAGCTCGGACGCGCAGACGTGAGCAAGCCCGCGCTGCTCGCGCGCTGCGCGTTCTTCTTCGCGCGCGACCTCCCCAAGATCTTCGGGCCCCTCGACGCGCTGGCGCGCTGCGGCTTTCGCCCGGGCCCCGAACCGCTGCGCGTGCTCGACGTCGGCGCCGGGCTCGGCGCCACCAGCCTGGGGCTCGCGCGCTGGCTGCGCGCTCGAGGTTTCCCCACGATGCGGGTCGACGTGATCGCGCTGGAGCAGCGCGCGCGCGCCCTGGTCGCGTTCCGTGAGCTCGCCCGCGCGCTCGGCGAGCTCGCCGACGAGTTCGCGCCGGTGACGGTCAGCGCGGGCGCCGCAGACCTGCGGACCGCGCAGGTCCCGGGTCAGTTCGATCTGGTTCTGTTCGGCTTCGTGCTCAACGAGCTGTTCCGCGAGCTGCCGCGCGAAGAGCGCGCGCAACGCCGCGCCGAGCTCGTCCTGCGTGCGAGCGCCCAGCTGCGCGAAGGCGGCGCGGTCGTCGTGCTCGAGCCCGCGCTGCGCGAGAGCGCCCGCGAGCTGATGGAGCTGCGCGATCTCCTGACGGCGCGCGCCGCGGCGCCGTTTGTGATCGCGCCCTGTCTGCACGCGCGCAGCTGCCCGATGCTGCCGTCCGAGCGCGACTGGTGCCATCAGGAGCTCTTGTACGCGCTGCCGCCCGCCCTCGCAGAGATCGCGCGCGGCGCTTCGCTGCGTTACGAGGGGCTGCGCTACGCGAGCCTCGCGCTCGCCAACGCTCCGCGCGTGCGCGAAGCGAACGGAGAGCTCCTGCGCGTGGTCAGCGATCGCATCGAGAGCAAGGGCAAGCTCGAGCTGTTCGGCTGCGGCGAAGCTGGCTACGTTCGCCTGAGGCGCCTCGCGCGCGACGCGAGCGAGGCCAACGCCGCGTTCGGCGAAGCGCGCCGCGGGGATGCGCTCGAGCTGGAGCCGCCTGGTCTGCGCATCGGGGTCGAAACCCAGGTCAGGCGGCGCGACGCGTGACGCGGTTCGCTTTCAGGTCGCCGAGGCGGCGGGACGGGCCGCGGCGGCGGTCGCGTGCACGGCGGCGCCAGGGGCTTCGACATGGCCGCCGCCCTCCTCCCCGTGGTAGCCGGCCTCGCCGTGATCCGTGTAGTCGAGACCGACTTCTTCGGCCTCCGCGTCAGGCCGCAGGCCGACTAGCGCCTTGACGATGCTCGCCAGCACCACCGTGCCCACGACCGAGAACACGAGCGTCACGCCGATGGCCTTGAGCTGCTCGATCACCAGCGGCGCGCCGATGTACTTGGCGAGGTTGGTGTTCAGGTTGGCGTTGATCTCGGGCGTCGCGAAGATGCCGGTGACGATCGCGCCGAGCGTACCGCCCACGCCATGCACGCCGAACGTGTCGAGCGCGTCGTCATACTTGAGCGCCGCCTTCAGCTTCGTGCAGGCGAGGTACGGGATCGCGCCGGCGAGCACGCCGATGATCACGGCCGCCGTGGGCGTGACGAAGCCGGCCGCCGGCGTGATCACGACCAGACCACCGACCGCCCCCGAGCAGAAGCCGAGCACCGTGGGCTTGCCATGCGAGAGCCACTCGAGCGCGGGCCAGGTCGCACCGGCGATCGCGGCGGCGAGCGTCGTGGCGGTGAAGGCGCTGGCGGCGATGCCGTCGGCGGCGACGGCGCTGCCGGCGTTGAAGCCGTACCAGCCGACCCAGAGCATGCCGGTGCCGATCGCCGTGAGCACCAAGCTATGCGGCACGAACGGGCGCGTCCCGAAGCCGGTGCGCTTACCGAGCATCAAGCAGAGCACGAGCGCCGACCAGCCGGAGGTCATGTGCACGACCGTGCCGCCTGCGAAGTCGATGGCCTTGATGCCGGCGTTGGCGTTCCACACGCCGTTCATGAAGCCGTCGACGCCCCACACCATATGCGCCTGCGGGAAGTAGATGAGCAGCATCCACAAGCAGAGGAACAACATGATCGCGGAGAACTTCATGCGTTCGGCGATCGCGCCGATGATGAGTGCGGGCGTGATGATCGCGAACATCAGCTGGTACATCGCGAATACGTTCTGCGACACCCAGTACGAGTAGTTCGTGTTCGGGGCCGAGGTCACGTCCTTCAGGAACGCGAACGACAGCCCACCGAGGATCGGGCTCCCCGCATCGAACGCGAAGCTGTAACCGACCGCCCACCACATGAGGGTGACCATGCCGGCCATGCCGCAGCACTGCGCGACCACCGAGAGCACGTTCTTGCGGCGCACGAGGCCGCCGTAGAACAGGAACAGACCCGGCAAGGTCATGAACAGCACGAGCGCGGCGCACGTCATCATCCACGCGTTGTGGCCGGGTCCGGGGCTGACGAGCGCCTTGGGCGCCCCGTTGGTGACGTAGGCTTCCAGATCGGCCACCCGCTGGGCGAGATCGGGTGCGGCCGGTTCGTCGGCAAAGGCCAGGGGAACTGCGAGCACCTCGCTCGCAGCAAGTGCGAGGGCCGCCAGGACGAGCAGCCGCAGCAATCTCCTCTCAGTCATAAAGGGCTCCTTCGGGTGGAAATCGAGCACGAGCCACGAATGCCTACAGGCCCAATGTTTCGCCGTGATTTCCCACTGCGGACCAAGAAGAAAAGAATGCTCCACGCCCGCGATTCGTTAGGTGCGACCGCGGCAATTCGTGCGTCATTCACTCAGGCGCCGATTCGTCCTCTTGCGGCGAATGCACGGAATCGTGCGCGCCGGCGTCCTCCTGCCCACGTGCGCGCGCGAGCCGTTCCCTGAGCTCGCGCTCGAAACCGATCTCTTTGGGCTCGTAATAGCGGCGTCCACGCAGGGCATCGGGGAGATATGTCTCCCCTTCCACATGGCCGCCATGATCGTGCGGATACCGGTAGCCGCTGCCGTAGCCCCACTCTTTCATCGCGCGCGTCGGAGCGTTGCGGAGCTTGAGCGGCACGGGCAGGGCGCCGTGCTTCTGCACGTCCTCGCGCGCCGCGGTCCACGAGCGATAGCTGGCGTTCGACTTCGGCGCGCACGCGAGGTAGTGGCAGCACTCGGCCAAGGCGAACATGCCCTCAGGCATGCCCAGGCGCTGAAAGGCTTGATCGGCGGCGACCGCGATGGCGAGCGCTTGCGGGTCGGCGGTGCCGATGTCCTCGCTCGCGAAGATCAGCATGCGCCGCAGCACGAACAGCGGATCGTCGCCCGCTTCGAGCATGCGCATCATCCAGTAGATCGCCGCGTCCGGGTCGGAGCCGCGCATCGACTTGATGAAGGCGCTCACCACGTTGTAGTGCTCTTCGCCGCTCTTGTCGTAGAGCAGCGTGCGGGCCGAGAGCGCCTCGGCGACGTGCGACGCCTCGATCACGGCGCCCGCGTGCTTCGCGGCGAGCTCCAGGGCATCGAGGGCGCGCCGTGCGTCGCCGTGTGCGGCCTCCGCGAGCGCATCGAGCGCCTCGTCGGTCGCGCGCAAGCCGAGCAAGCCGAGCCCGCGCTCGCTGTCGTGCAGCGCGCGCTGCGCGAGCTCGCGCAGGTCGCCGGGAGTGAGCGGCTCGAGCCGAAACACCCGCGCGCGCGAGAGCAGCGCGGCGTTGACGGCGAACGACGGATTCTCCGTGGTGGCGCCGATCAAGGTGATCACGCCACGCTCCACGTACGGCAGGAGGGCGTCCTGCTGCGCCTTGTTGAAGCGATGGATCTCGTCGACGAACACCGTGGTACGGGTGCCGTAGACGCGCTTGCGCTCGGCCGCCTGCTTCATGATCTCGCGCAGCTCCGGCACGCCCCCGAGCACCGCGCTGAAGGGCACGAAGGACGCGCGCGTCTCGTTCGCGACCACCTGGGCGAGCGTGGTCTTGCCCGTGCCGGGCGGCCCCCACAGGATCATCGACGGCACGCGATCGTGCGCGATCGCTTCGTAGAGCAGCTTGCCGGGCGCGATCAGATGGCGCTGTCCGACGAGCTCATCGAGCGTTCGCGGACGCATCCTGTCGGCGAGCGGCCGTCCCTCCGGGGCAGTGCGCTCGGCGTGTTCGAACAGGTCCACATCGCTTGTTGTAGCTCAGCCGCCGTGCTGGGGCGCTTCGACCTTCTCGCGCAAGCGATCCAGCGTCTCGAAGGGCAAGTTGCGCGCATAACGGCGGGCCTGGCGATCGGGCACGTTGCCGCCGATGTCGACCTCGACCTGGTACAGCACGTTCGTGCGGCCCGGCACCTCCTGCCAGAGCCGGTAGAAGCCCTCGAGCCGAGGGATGCGGATCACGTGCTCCGGAGTCGGCAGCTGAAAATCGTTCGTGGTGCGAAAGCGGAAGGTCACCGCATTGTGCTGCGGTGTGAAGCGCCAAACGACGTCCAGCAGGACGTCTCGGTCGCGCACCGGCCAAGGCGCGTTGATGCGGTTATAGAGGACGTGGTGCGCGTCGCTGTAGGTCTTCACCACGCGCGATTCGTCGCAGTTGTACATCCAGTCGGTGTGCTGGGAGGTGTCGAGCAGAAACTTCACGATTTCGTCGACGCTCGCGCGGATCGTGGTGATGCCGCGGAAGCCGGGCAGATCGCGGCCCGGGATTTCCAGGCTCCAGACCTTGATGCCCTCGTCGTCTTCGACCAGCTGCCAGTTGGGCAGCGCCGCGCGCGCGCGGGGCAACCCGCATGACGCCACCGGGCTGACACACAGACCGCACATCACCACGACCTGCAGCCACAGCAACCAGCGCATACCGAACCCTTACCGAGCCGACGACCCGCTATCAACATGTCCCGATTGACCGCCCGAGCCCAAAAACGCCGCAGCCGACGGGGGTCAGCCGTGGATTCGGCTCCATGTGTGGAAATAGAGTATGGCCGAGATCGTCTTGGCATCCTCGATCTCGTTACGCCGGATGCGCTCGAGCACTTCGGCGGGAGCGAGGGGCGTGACTTCGATCTGCTCGCCGGGGTCGAGCTGTTGGGCGCTCGGGCTGAGGCCGCTGGCGACGAACACGTGCATGCGTTCGTCGCTCGTCCCGGGCGCCGCGTAGACGGCGAGCAGCGGCTCGAGCCGCGCCGCGCGAAAGCCTGTCTCCTCTTCGAGCTCGCGCGCCGCGCACGCGAGCGGCTCCTCGCCCGGTTCGAGCGTGCCGGCCGGGAGCTCGATCAGGGCGCGCT
>CAZYWR010000121.1:0-3721 GCA_964651185.1 uncultured Polyangiales bacterium | reverse complement strand
GAACGGCTCGAGCGCGTAATAGAGGTGCGTCGGGCAGTACGGCGCGTTGTCGCGCTTGAGCTCGCCGCGCACGCGCACGCGCGTGCCGCGCGCGACGTGTCCGACGAACGGCGCAGCGTAGTGCGGGCGCGCGAAGACATTCGCGTCCCAATCGCCGTTCGCAGGCAAGACCTCGACGACCTGCACCTGCGACGGCGTGAACTCCGGGTCCGGACCGAGCACCGGCGGGACGTAGGGGCGTAAGGGCAAACCTACGACAAACAGGACGAGCAAAAGTCCGGCCATGATCGAGCAGGCTATCACACTCTCCCAAGTTGAACGGTGCTCTCGTCCGCGGGCTCACGACGCCACAGATTGACCCGATTCGCCACGTGCGAGCCTCCGAACGAGACGTGGCGCGCTCCTTTCGCGCCGGAGTAGGATGCGGAGGTCTCATGCGCGCACCATTCACACGTCGGGTCGGCCGTAGGTGGGCTCGCGCGCGGACGCGCGCACTTCGATCGTCCCTTCTAGGAGGTGCGATCGCGCTCGCCGGAGCCTGCGGAGACGGCAGCATCCAGCGCGACGCAGGCGCAGGCCCAGCCAGCGCGGATGGCGGCGGGCAAGGGACCAGCGCCGATGCGGCTGCCGTACACACAGACGCGACGATCGGGTCTGCTACGGGCCGAGAGGCCGGCGCGGGGGCCGACAGCGCAAGTGCGACCACGGCGCCTGATCAATGCAATCAAGTGAACATCATGTTCACGGCGAACGCGCCGACCGTGTACATCCTGGTCGATCGCTCGAGCAGCATGTTCGACCGGGGTTTTTGGGATCCGCTCAAGACGGGCGTGCTCAGCGTGGTGCAGGACCTCGGCGACGAGGTGCGCTTCGGCTTCACCACCTACACGGGCCAAAACGGCGGCGTCTGCCCGGATCTGACCCCGGCCGGCGCGATCGGCGAAGACAACTTCGCCGCGATTCAGGCCGCCTACGACGGGCTGCAAGCGCCGACGTACAAGGGCGAGACGCCGACCGCGCTCGCGCTCGCGCAGGTCGCCGACACGCTGGCGGCTGATCCGGGCATGGGCTCCAAGTACATCCTGCTCGTCACCGATGGCGAGCCCGACTTTTGCGACGATACGCCCCCGACCTGTCCGCGCGACGCCGTGATCGGCGCGGTGCAAGCCGCGTATGCGCGCGGCATCGGCACGTTCATCTTCAGCTTGGGCGGAGACGTCGACCAGTCGCACCTTCAAGACGTGGCCAACGCGGGCACCGGGCAGCCGGTTGAAGATCACCAGAACGCCGTCGAGCAGCAGTGCTCGATGGTGCGCGGGAGCTATGCGGCCACGCAGGGCAGCGCGCCCTACTTCCAGCCGAACGTCGACACGCAGACGCTGGTGAACGCGCTCTCTGCCGTGATCACCGGCGTGCGCAGCTGCGTGTTCGAGCTGCAGGGCCGCCTGCAGATCGATCTGTCGGCGGCGGACCAGGGCGTGGTGGAGATCGACGGCGTGCGGGTGCCGTACGGCGCGCCCGACGGCTATCGCATGAACAGCCCGACCCAGCTCGAGCTGCTCGGGGCCTCGTGCGAGCGCCTGCGCGATCCTGCGTCTCAGCGCGTGTTCATCGACTTCCCGTGCGAGGCGATCATCGCCTTCTGATCGCGCTCAGCGCGACGGCGCAGGGAAGACGCGCTCGAGGTCGAGCGTGAGCCCGGGAAAAAGCGCGCTCTCGAAGGACTGGCCCGCGACGTGCGTAGCGCGCAGCTCGTAATTGCCAGAGGCGAGCACGAGCTCGGTCAGCGACCGCGCGCTCGCGTCGACGCGCCAGTAGTGGACGACACCGTAGCGAGCGTAGAGCTGCTGCTTGGCGCCGCGATCGCGCTGGGCGGTGCTCGGCGACTGGATCTCCACCACGAGATCCGGCGCCCCCTCGATCGCGTGCGGACGAATGATGTCGAGGCGCGCGCGCGCGACGAAGACCAGATCGGGCTCTACGACCGTGTTGCGGTCGAGGATGACGTCGACCGGCGCATCCAGTACCTCGCCGAGATCGTGGCGAACGATGTGCTCGTGCAGCAAGAACTCCAGGTTGCGCGAAATGCGTTGGTGCTCGGTGGTCGGCGCAGGCGTCACGTGGAGCTCTCCCTCCAGGATCTCGTAGCGGCGCCCGTCCTCGGGGAGCTGGTGCAGATCCTCATACGTCAGCGCGATCTGTTGCATCCGTGGAGGTGACGACGAAGTGCCCATACGCTCGGATTTTACGTAGTCACGGGGATCCGTGCACGCGCTCCGTTCGGACGCGGGGAGGGCGCGCTGATGCAGCTCGCGTGGCGCGGGTCGCCTCGCGTGCGGCGTACGCTGGCGCACGGGGCGCGCATGCCGACGCGCCGCCCGCAAGTGTTCGAATCTGCACGGCTGTGCCGCGGTGCCGGCCGAGGCGCTCGGCGCCGTCGATCAGCAGGAGATACGGCACATGGAGCGGGTGGAGACGGGCGCGCGGCGCGCGAGCCGAACGCACGCAGCTCGTGCGCGGCGCATGGAAGCGCACGACCTTCAGGTCGTGCATGGACAAATCTCCGTAGGTAGAGTGTCGAAGTGGGAGAAGGGCAGGAGCCGAAGCCGGTGATAGGGGTGCGAGCCTGGCTTCAGGCGCTCACCGTCCTGCTCGTGGCCGCTGCAGCGTTCGCCGGGAGCGGCCTCGTGACTTGCGCCTATCACGCGCTCGCGCCCTCGCGCGCGCAGAACCCGTCCGATGCGATGGTGGTCGGCGCGACGCCGGCAGTGATCAGCGCCGTGCGCGATCTCGCGCGGCTCGAGGGCGTCTCGTATCACATGGAGCGCGTGATCGACGCGCGCGATCGTCAGGCGCATCTGTTCGGGTTGTTCGAGAGTCAGGACGCGTTGCTCCTGGTGGCGGCGGCCGACGTGGTCGCGGGCGTGGATCTGACCACCCTGGGCGAGGGCGATATTCGCTTCGATCCCGAACACCATTGGGCGCAGGTCAGGTTGCCGCCGGCCGTCGTGTTCTCGGCGCGGCTGGACAACGCACACACCTACGTCCACAGCCGCGTCACGGACCGACTCGCGCTTCGCGCCGAGACGCTCGAGACGCGCGCGCGACAAGAGGCCGAGCGGGCCCTGGAACGAGCCGCCCTCGACGCAGGCATCCTGGATCGTGCGCGTGACAACTGCGCGCGCACGATCAAGGCGCTGGTCGAGAGCCTCGGCTTTGCTCGGGTCGAAGTGGTGTTTCGCGACCGAGAGCGCTGACGCCGGGGCGGTTGCGATGGTGGCGGTTCGGGCTTCCGTCGCGCGCGTGCTGCGTGGCACGCTTGATCGCGATGAACTGGCGAGTGGGGGTGGCGCTGGTTTGGGCGGCTTCTGGCTGCGGCGGCGAGGAGCCGCGCGCCGTCGCGCTGCCGGTTCAGGACGCGTGCGCGGGGCGCGATCAGCAGCTCATCTGCAACCACCAAGTCGCGCTTACCTGCGCTGGCGGTAAGACCATCGCCCGCGACGATTGCGCCGCGCGTTCGTTGAGCTGCGTGGCCGCGGTCGGCTGTCGCGCTTGCGATCCCGACGCTGTCACGTGCCAAGAGAACGCGCGCTACCGCTGCAACGCGGATGGGAGCGCGCTGACGTTCGTGGAGCAGTGCACGGGCGACCTGAAGTGCGCGCCCACCGGCTGCTTCGACTTATGTGCAGGCGCCGCCGCCGACCGCTCTTACCTCGGCTGC
>CAZYWR010000120.1:0-4132 GCA_964651185.1 uncultured Polyangiales bacterium | reverse complement strand
GAGGTCGAGCGGCGTTTCGCGGCGGGGTTGGGCCTCATCGGTGGTGCGCTGATGCCCATCGTCCACTACAGCGTGCAGCTGTGGCGCGGCCAACACCCGACCGTGATCACCAAGAAAGGCGGCGGTTTGCACCCCGACATGTTGACGGCGTTGCTGCTGGGCTGCGCCGCCATGACTGCGCTCGCGCTGTTGCTCGTGTGGGCGCGCGCGAGCATGGAGCGCACGCGTCAGCGCATCGATGCGCTCGAGCTCGATGCCGCCGAGCAAGGGCTCCTGGAGGAAACAGCATGAAGCTGCTGCGACGGTCACTGGCCGCATTCTGCATCGTCGGCTCGCTGTTCACGTGTCCCCGGTTCGCGCTGCTGGCGGCGCCTCGGGCGCATGCGCAGGGCGAAGGCGCACCTGCGCAGGCAGACACCGGGCAAGACCCAGCGCAGAGCCGCTCCGCTGCGTTTCAAGCCGTCCAGGGGGCGCCGACTCAAGACGTGCCGGGCGGGCCGCTACTCGTGTATGCCTATGCCTTCATCTTGGTCGCCGTGGTCGCCTACGTGGCGCGACTCGGTCGGCTGCAAGGTAAGAATCGCGCGGAGCTCGAGCGCCTCGCGAGCGTGCTCGAGCGCGGGCGCAAGGACTGAGCCGCGCATGCCTTCGGCTGCCCACGTCCTCTACATCCCCGGGGTGCTGTTGATCGGCTTCGCGCTCGGCTTCGTGTACGGCGCCAAGGCCGCCCGCGTCGAGTTGGCCCGCAAAGAAAAGGCAAAGAAACGCTGACGCAGGTATGATCGTCCGCCTAGGGGAGGCGAGGTGCCTGAGATCAAACCGGCCGTGCTCGAGTCGCTGCTGGGACTGGTCGTGCACGACCTGCGCAACCCGGCCGCCACCATCGGTGCCAATCTGAGCTTCGTCTCCGAGGCTCTGCACGATCCCAGCGTGGAGCGCGCGGAGATCGGCGAAGCACTCGCTGACGCGCAGCAGGGGTTGTACGAGCTGATGCGCGGGCTCGACCAGCTGTTCTGGATCGGCCGCTGGTGCAACGAGCGGCCGCCGGGGGGGACCAAGGTCGAGCCCTTGCGCGCCACGTTCGAGCGCGTGAGCGCGCGCGTCAAGTACGGCGCGCTGGAAGTCGAACCTCCCGATCCGGGGTTGCGGGCCGCGGGGGGCGACCTGCTCGAACGGTTGCTGGAGTTGTTGATCGTCAACGGCCACCAGCATGCACCGCGGGCGGCGGTGAAGCTGCGGGCGTTGTCGGCGACCGACTCGGGACGCGCGCTGATCGAGGTCGAAGACCGCGGGCGGCCGCTCTCGCCGCAGCTGCAGCCGCTCGCCTTCACCATCGAGGGCCAGACGTCCCTGAAAGGTGTGCCGGAAGGCCGCTACAGCCGCGTGGCCGGTCTGTTCGTGGCGAACGTGCTCGCGCAGGCGCTCGGCGGCACGTTGGAGGCGATCGAGCGCGACGGCGCGAACGTGTTCCGCGTCACGTTGCCGCGCGCGTGAGCGCTCGCTGCAAGTCGTCCTGCGCTGTTCAGCACGTGCCATCCGGGGCACGCTCCGATTTTCGGGGGTTGTGCACGTCTATGGGCGATGCCGTGTTCGGGTGCGCGACGGAGCGTGAAGCCACGGGTCATACCCGGCTCGGGCTGATCGCCGGAGGCGTGATCTCGTCGTATCGCGCGAGTCTGCTCGAGCGCGATCTCTGGGAACACGTGCGCGCGCTGTTCGCGCGGCGCGGCCCTTTCAGCGCGGAGTGGCTCGACGGAGTCTCGCACCAGGATTGGGTCGACGTGGCGGCCTTCGTGGCGCTGCTCGAGGTGATGGCCGATACCATGGGTCTCGACGAGCTCCGTTGGCTGGTGCGCAAGCGCATCGTGGACTCCACGGGCAGCAACTTCTACGCGCCGATCCTGCGTAGCTGGGCGCGCTCCTTTGGCACGAGCCCCGAGCACATGCTGCGGGGCATCGTGCATGTCTGGCGTGCTGCGTTACGCCACGCTGGTCGGGTGCGGCATCTGCCGGTACGCGCGGGCGAGGTGCACCTGGTGATCGAGGGCCCGCTCGAGCAGGCTTACCGCAGCTCGCCGGCGCTGGCCGTCGAGCTCGAAGGGCTGGCGTTCGCGCTGCTCGATTCGGCGCAGCCGCGGCCCGTGTTCGTCGAGGTGGAGCTGCGTCGCGAGCGTACGCCCGTGGCGCTCGTGTGCAACTTCGGCAACTGATCGAAAGCCGTGCGTCCTCCCATAGTTGACCGGCCTGCGAGCAGGTCCTAAACCGCTTCGGGCGTGACCGATCTGCTCCACCTTCGCTTCATTACGGTCGTCGGCAAGGGAGGCGTCGGAAAGACCACGGTCAGCACGGCCCTCGCGCTGGCCGCGGCGCGGCGCGGCCAGCGCGTGTTGCTCGCCATGTGCAATGCCCGCGAGCGCGCGAGTCAGCTGCTCGAGGTCGCGCCCATCGGCCCGCACAACCAACCGGTCCTGCCCAACCTCGACGCGGTCAACATGGTCCCCCGCGTCGCGCTCGAAGAGTACGGCATGATGGTGCTCAAGGTGCGCGCGCTCTATCGCGCGATCTTCGAGAACCGGCTGGTCGCCGCGTTCTTGCGCGGCACGCCTGGCATCGAGGCCTGGTCCATGCTCGGCAAGGCGCAGTTCCACGCGCACGAGAGCCTGCCCGACGGCCGCCCTCGCTACGATTTGGTGGTCCTCGATGCGCCCGCAACGGGGCACGGCCTGGAGATGCTGCGCGTGCCGCGGGTCTTGCTCGACGTCGCGCCGCCGGGGCTCTTGCGGCGCGAAGCCGAGCGCGCCTGGGACTTGTTTACCGATGCCGGGCGCGCGGGCGTGGTGATCGTGACCTTGCCCGAGGAGATGCCGGTGACGGAGAGCGTGGAGCTCTACCAGACGCTGCGCACAGAGCTCGAGCTGCCGGTCGCGGCGGTGGTCGTGAACGGTTTGATCGAACCACTCTTCGACGCGGACGAGCGCGCGTGGTTGCAACGCGTCGCGCCCGAGACACCGCCCGACGATCCCGTACATAGCCTGCTGAAGGCGGGTGAACGGCGCAGCCTGCGCGAACAGCTGCAGGCGGAGAGCATCGAGCGCTTGGCGCAGAGTCTGCCCGTGCCGCGCTTCGCGCTGCCGCAGATCATGGTGTCCGAGCTGAAGCGCGAGGGCATCGAGCAGCTGTCGCGCGTCTTCGAATAGCGCCCGCGCGCTCACCACGACCTGCCGCTCCTCTGCGGGCGGCCTTGCGCGGCGCGCTTCCCTGTAGGCGCCGGCCAACATCGCGCTCCTGCCGCCAGCCGAGAAGTCGAAGGGTTTTGCGGCGCCAGCCGCCGACCCGGCGCTGGTACGGGGCGTGCTCGACAAGCTCCGCGGCTTTCGCGACGAGCACGAGGTGGCGCGCATGACGATGCTTGCTAAGCGGTCTTTGGCTCGTGTGCGCCGGCGCGCGCGTCGAACGAACTTGGCGCGCGCGTGGGAGCGAGCGGTTCAAGGTCGCGTGCACCTCGGGCTAGCGGCCTGCGCGTGTGCATGCGTCGCGCTGCTCAGCGACTGCGCCGAGCAGCACCAGCAACCCACGGGCCCCGAGCAGGCTTCGACCCATTCGAGCGAGGCTGCCGACAAAGATCAGGCCTCGCCCGCCGATGCGGCGATCGCGACCATGGTCATGGACGCGGGCTTCGACAGCGGTGCGGCCGTGGCGCAGGTCGACGCCGGCATGAGCGCACCCCCTGCGACCGCCGACGATGGCTGCAGTCAGACCGCGCAGCGCTGGATCGACATCGCGCAGGCCAACTGTGTCGCGTGCCACGGCCGGCGCTCGCCGGGCAAAGGCGGCTTCTTCACCGTGCTCGACGTGGACGCCTTGGTGGCGAGCGGCAAGGTCGTGCCCGGCCAGCCGGATAGCTCACCGCTCTACCTGAAGCTGAGCACCGGGGCGATGCCGCCCGCCGACCGCACGCAGCGTCCGAGCGCCGACGACGTACAGGCGGTGCGCAGCTGGATCGCTTGCGGCGCGCCCAAAGTGATGGCGCCCGCGTGCGAAGCGGACTGCACGACCTTCGTCGACATCTCGAGCCGCCTCGAACTCCTGCTCAAGGATGTTCAGGCGCTGCCGGCCGAGCAGCAGAGCGATG
>CAZYWR010000119.1:0-3068 GCA_964651185.1 uncultured Polyangiales bacterium | reverse complement strand
ATGCAAGTCGATTGCATTGCAACCTCCGAGGATGCCCCATGCACCGGTCCGAGCGTCCGAAGGACGCGACCTGACCGCCCCCGACGACCCAGCACCTCATGCAGTGCGCCCGAGAAGCGAAGCAAGCAAACGCGCCACCTGCGCCCGGAGCCAACCCTCTTCCGAAGCGGCGCCGAGACCTGGCAGCGATCAGGCGGTCTCGCCGAGTGCGGCGGGCGCGAACGAGTCGTGCGACGCGTTGGCGAAGATCTCGTCGGCGCTGCGCGGCTCGACGCGCTCGTTGCTCGCCAGCACGCCATCGCGGATGGTCAACACGCGATCCGAGATCAGCGCCATGCGCGGGTCGTGCGTGACCAGGATGACGGTGCGTCGCGAGTCGACCGCACCGCGCAGCAGGCTCATCACCTCGCGGCCCGTCTTCGAGTCGAGGTTGCCCGTCGGTTCGTCTGCCAACAGCACCGGCGGATCCATGATCAGGGCGCGCGCGATGGCCACGCGCTGCATCTCACCGCCCGACAGCTGATCGGGCCGGTGGCGCATGCGTTCCTTGAGGCCCACGCGCGCGAGCAGCTCCTCGGCGCGCTGATCGAGCTCCTTGCCGCCGCGCCCCGCCAACTTCGCCGGCAGGAGCACGTTCTCCTTCGCGGTCAACGTCGGCAGCAGGTTGAAGAACTGAAAGACGAAGCCGATCTTGTCGCGCCGCAGGCGCGTGCGCGCGTCGTCGTCGAGCTTGCCGAGGTCGTGACCTGCGACGAGCACCTGCCCGCTCGTCGGTTGGTCGAGCGCACCGAGCAGATTGAGCAAGGTGCTCTTGCCTGAACCGCTCGGTCCGACGATGGCTGTCATGGTGCCCGCCTCGATTCCGACCGTGATCCCGCGCACCGCTTGGACCGCGCCGGCGCCCTGTCCGTAGGTACGGTGGACGTCTTTAAGCTCGATAATCATTGCGAGCCTTTTATTTGGTGTGAGCGAGGAATGGTAGTCGCTTGTGCGACTCGACGCGCCGCGCACCTCGAAACGCGCGCGTCCGTACATGCGTTCGAGAGCGATCGAACCCGCAATACTACTCGCATTCCCAGTGCCTTGACTCGCCGAACCAGCACCTTACATTGGTCGCGGTTTCGCCGCCGGGTTTTGACAAACATGCAAAAGCGCGACTACTACGAGCTCCTCGGCATCGAGCGAACCGCCTCGCTCGATGACATCAAGAAGGCCTACAAGAAGGTCGCGCTCAAGTATCACCCGGACCGCAATCCCGGCAACCTCGAAGCCGAAGAGCAATTCAAGGCGTGCTCGGAAGCTTACGGCGTCCTGAGCGACAGCGACAAGCGCCGGCGCTACGACCAGTTCGGCCACGCCGGCCTAGAAGGTGGCGCTGGTTTCGGCGACGTAGGCGATATCTTCAGCCACTTCAACGACATCTTCAGCGACTTCTTCGGCGGCGGTGGGAGCTTCGGCGGCGGCCAGAGCAGGCGGCGGCGGGACGGACCGCAACCCGGCGCGGACATCCGCACCGTGCTCCACCTCGAGCTCGCGGAGGCGGTGTTCGGCGCGAAGAAAGAGGTCGACCTTAGCCACCCTTCGCCGTGCGAGCTGTGCCAGGGATCCGGCGCGCGAGATGGACACCTCGTGCCCTGCAACACGTGCGGTGGAAAGGGTCAGGTCTCGCACGCGCGCGGCCCGTTCTTGCTCAGCACCACCTGCCCTGCCTGCCAGGGTCGGGGGATGATGCCCAAAGACATCTGCCCCGAATGTCGCGGCGGCGGCGAGACGCAGGTCGAGCGCAAAGTGAAGGTCACCATCCCGGCGGGCATCGATCACGGGCAGACACTGCGCGTCGCTGGCCAGGGCCAGGCGGGACGACGCGGCGGCCCCACGGGCCATCTGTACGTGACGGTCGACGTGGCCGAAGACGCGCGTTTCGAGCGTCAGGGCCAAGACCTGGTGCACGAGCTTCGCGTGCCTTTCCCGGTCGCCGCGCTGGGCGGTGAGGTCCGCATTCCAACCTTGGACGGACAAGAAGCGAAGGCCGCGATTCCCGCCGGCACGCAGCCGGGCCAGACGGTGGTGGTCGAGGGGTTCGGCGTGCCCCGGCTCGACGGGCGCGGCCGCGGAAAGCTCATCGCGGTGGTCCAGATCGCGGTCCCGAAGAAGCTCTCGAGCAAAGCCAAAGGGCTGCTCAAAGACCTGCGCCTCGCGCTCGAGGAGTAAGCGAACACCTTGAGGCGCCCCGCGCGCATGGGGCGTCTCGACGGTGCGCTCCGCGGTCGACGCACGCCGGCGTCAGGCGGACGGTTTGCGATGCGTTCAGCGCATCGCGGTCGTGACGGGCGTTCCGGTCGGCCCGAGCGGGAGGGCGAGCAGCTCGCCGGTGGCCAGCCAGTGATAGACGCCGTAGCTCTGCAGCACGCGCCGCGTGTAGCCGCGGGTCTCGTCGTAGGGGATGTTCTCGACCCAGACGTCGAGCGTTTCGTGCCCGCGCTCGCGCAGCCAGCGGCTCACGGCTGCGGGCCCTGCGTTGTAGGCGGACGGTACGAAGGCGTAGTGCCCGCGAAAGCTCGCCGCGAGCGAGGCCATGAAGCGCGCACCGAGCGTCAGGTTGAGCTCGGGCTTGAGGAGCGCGCTGGCGCTGCGCAAGCGCTCCTTCTTGCTCTTCACGAGCGTCTTGGCGGTCGGCAAGAGCAGCTGCACCAACCCGTAGGCGTGGGCGCGGCTCACCGCCTCGGGATTGAAGCCGCTCTCCTCGCGGGCGACGGCACGCACAAACGCCGGTGGTACGCCCTCTTTCTTCGCCATGGTCTCGATCAGCGGCGCGAACGCCATCGGGTACACGAGCTCGTAGAGCGCGACGTCGTCGGCGGCCGGAAAGCGCGCCATCAGCCGCGGCATGTGCCGGCGCGCGACATCGAGCGCGAGCGCGGGCGCGCCGGCGCGCTCGAGCAGCGCCACCGCCAGCAATCCGAGCTCCACGTCCGCCGTGTCGCTCGTGAAGCCGAGCACGCGAAACTCCCAGTGCGCGAGCGAGATCTCGCCCACGGACAACAGCGCCACCGCGCGGCGAAAACCCG
>CAZYWR010000118.1:0-3230 GCA_964651185.1 uncultured Polyangiales bacterium | reverse complement strand
TTGGGCCGGAAGTGAGCCTGCTTGAGGGCGCAGACGGCGACGCCGCTGCGGTCGGGTTCGTCCTGGGTGCCGTTGACGTTGTAGTAGTGGAAGTCGAAGTTGAACGCGCCCGGTCCGCTCGGCATCTGGATCGCGACGTCGTCGGGCATGGGAGGCCGCTGATCGTCGCCGGGGGCCCAGCCCGCGATGAAGAAGTTTCCACCGCCGCTCATGATCCAGTGATGCAACACTTTCTTGTTGTCCGTGATGGGCTTGAAAGCGATGACCTGGACGGACTCGTTGCCCCAAGGCGCATCCACCGAGATCTGAGGGTGGATCTCCTGGCCGGCCGGCACGATGTACGGGTCGTCAGGTCCGCCCGGTCCATGCGCACGCAGTTCGTAGACGGCATCACACTTGCTGGGATCCCAACCATCGACGCGGCCATCGCCGGTGGGAGCTGGCTGCGCGCTGCCGCAGTCAGCGTCCGCGCCCGCAGGGGCGCCCGCCGCGAACCATGCGTCGAGGGTGGCGAGCTCGTCGGCGCTGAGCTTGGCCTGCGGCGGCATCGGCTTCGCGCTGTCGTGGATGCGGGACGCGGCCCGCTGATACACCTTTTCGCTGGGCATCGTGACGCTGGGAGCCGCGAAGTCCGCCGCCGCCAACAGCGCCATGGGCGAACCGCCGGTGCCCGCGCCGTCGTGACAAGCGGTGCAGTACTTGTCCACGATCGGCTTCGCGTCGCACCACGAGGCTCCGCCCGTGTCACCCGCGTTCGACGCAGGACTCCCCGCATCCGCCGCATCGGAGCCCTTGGGAGCGCTCGTCGTGCCTCCTGCGTCCTTGCTGGGGGCGCTCGCGTCGTGCTTTGGCGCTGCGGCGTCTGGCTTCGTGGTCGCCGGCGCATCGTCGGACGAGTCATCGTCGGAAGAGGGGTCGCTCGCCTGGGCGTTGTTTCCCGTTTTCCCGGCTTGTGGTGTGGTCGTATCCGTACATGCGGAGGGAAACGCTGCCAGCACGAGTGCAGCGCCCGACCATCGCCGCCATTCGGCTCGCGATCTTCGTCCAGAGCTGAAAAGGTATGAACCCATCGGATTGTCTCCCGAAAGAAGAGATAGGACGCTCATCCTATCGCGCACGCGATCCGTCCGGTGCTCGTGGGCGAGAGAATGCGACGATGACTCTCGCATACCCGAAGAAAAGGTTCGATCGATCGAGCGCAAATGGCACTCGCGGGGACTCGATCGCACGCCGACACCGCCGAACCGCGAGCCGCCCGTGCAACGCGCGCGAGCGCGGGTCGGGTTAGCGTGAGCCCGAGCGCGAGCGTGTGCCGCTGCGCTCCGCCTTCCCTTTCGCGAGCACGTCCGGCGCGGGCTTGAGCACTTCGACATCCGCGCCGCCGATGCGGCTGAACTCGGCGGGGGTATGGCCCGTCCAGCGCTTGAAAGCTCGGTGGAACGCGCTGCGCTCCGAGAAGCCGAGCAGCTCTGCCGTCTGTTTGACGTTGGCATCGGAGCGCCGCAGTTCCATGCAGGCGACGCGGCAGCGCGCCTCGTCGAGCAGCATGGACAGCGGCGTTCCCTCTACGCTCAACTTCCGTCGCAGGGTGCGCCGGCTCACCCCGATGCGGCGCGCGATGCGGCCGGCGTCGATGCTCGACAGATCTTGCTCGTAGCGCAGCAGGCTGCGCACGCGCTCTCCGATCGAACGCGGATGCGCCCGCTCGAACATGAGCCGCTCCGCGGTCTCGCGAAGTACGGCGCGCACCTCGTCATCTGCGTGAAGCTGCGGCCGATCGACGAGCGTGCGGGGAAAGATCAGCGCGTTGCTGGCTTGTCCGAACAACACCGGGCACTCGAAGACCTCGCGATAGCGACTCGCGTAGCTCGGCATCGCGTGGCGAAAGTGCACCTCGTGCAGCTCCGAGCGAGTGCGCGTGAAATGGTAACCGACGCGCGCGGACACCGCGAGCGCGAGGTCCATGAAGAAGCGCGTCGCGGGGCCCATCTTGACCGCGGGTTCGCAGGTGAAATAGGCGAGATCGCCCTGCTCGAAGAGGCGGAAGGTGGTGTCCTCGACGATCAGCGCCGAGTAACGCTGGAGCGCCGCGAAGGCCTCGCGGATGGTCCGGTGGGCGAGCAGCAAGTGACCGAAGACCTGGAGCATCGATTCGGGCGCATTGGCGCCCACGGCTAGGCCCAGGCCGGAGTCCATCGTGCGCTTCACGGCCGTGTACACGAGCCGCTCGGCCTCTTCGAAGGTCACCGTCTCGCGCACGTCGGAGATGCGCTCCGGATCGATCTTGCTCGCGCGCAGAAGCTCGTCCGGCTCCAGACCTCGATTCCGTACTTCGGCGAGGATTCCGCGCACGATAACGACCGAAAGACACATTCGCGCACCGCAACTCTGCAGGAGAGAAAGGGCCGACCCCGATTCGCAGGCATCCTATGCGCGTGCGTGGATGCGAGCAAGCTTGCGTTCGGAGTGCGCGCGGCGCGAGTGCGAGATGAATTGCCAGAGTCGATGTAGAGCGGGACGCGATATGACCGGGGCGGCCTGTCGATATTACCTCACTGCCCCTCGCCGCTGCCGCTGGCCCCGTTCTCACGTTGCACGCGCGTACGCCTCGAGCTCTCGCGGCTCGCGCGCTGCGAGGCCGCGCACGAACGCGCCCATGCCCTTGAACGCGATCTGGCACTCGGGCACATAGCTCGCGAACGTGCCGAACACGTGGACCATCGCCGGCACGATCTCGTGTTCGATCTCGACGCCGTGCGCCCGCGCGCGCTCGGCGAAGCTGACGTTCTCGGAGTAAAAGAGCTCGGACGCGCCGGTCTGCAGAAACAGCGGCGGCAGGCCCGACAGATCGGCGTAGAGCGGAGACGCGCGCGGGTCGCGCGGGTCATGACCCTGCAGGTAGTGCTCGATCGCAAACGCCAGCCCTGCCGGACTCAAATAGTCGAACATGGCATTGGTACGGACGCTCTCGCCCACACAAGTAAGGTCGACCCAGGGCGACAGGAGCAGCGCCGCACGCGGCAACGGCAGCGCCGCGTCGCGCGCGCCGAGCAGCGTCGCGAGCGCGAGCCCGCCGCCGGCCGAATCGCCGCCGACGAACAGCCGCGCCGGATCGGCTCCGCCGTCGAGCAGCGCGCGGTAGGCGGCCATGCAGTCGTCGATCGCGCTGGGGAACGGGTGCTCGGGAGCTTTGCGGTAGTCGATCGCGAGCGCGCGCGTGCCGGTGGCCA
>CAZYWR010000117.1:0-2564 GCA_964651185.1 uncultured Polyangiales bacterium | reverse complement strand
ACGCGCGCGCGTGCAGCGCGCTCTACGGCGCCGATGCAGCGCAAAATGTGAGGCGATCACGCGCGCGTGCAACGATGAAACGCGGCATTAACGTAAGACGGATCGCGCGCGAATCGTCTGCCAGCTCGCGCGCATCCGGCGCTCTAGTCAGGCAAAACCAGCGCGTTTCGAGCGCGAGATACGCCATCGAGCGCAACGCGTCTGGCACTCGCTGCTACCGCGATTCGCAGACCGCAATTGGTTTTCGAACGCCGCGCTACGGAAGGCTCGCCGGACTCGGATCCAGGAGCTCCAAGTAAGGATCGTCGCGCGGCGCGTCCTGACTCGACTCCGCGCGCGCGCGCCCCGCGCGCTCACGTTGCCCCGTCCGCGCGGCGCGCGCGCGTCCTCCCGCGGGCCTGCCCTCGCTCGTATTCTTCGGCTGCAGAGTGCGCGCGGGCTCCGGCCTCAGGGCGCCGGGGTCGCGCACGCTCGTGTTGTCTGGCCCCGCGGCCGGTGCTGTCGCGGCGCTGGGCTCGGGCTGTTGCGCAGCCGAGATCGCGCGTCCATTCGGCGCCGGCTCGCGCCCGGTCTGCGAGAGCTGCCAGCCGATCGGCGCGAGCGAGCCGAGCGCGAACAACGCGGCGCCCACGAGCAGAGTACGCGTCAGCGGCGCGCGCTCGCGCGGCGCGGGGCTCTGGGGTCCGTCGTCGAACGCGAGGACTTCGAGCGCTTCACTGGCGCGGGGCGGCGCCGAAGCGCGCTCGGCGCGCGGTCTTTCGACGAACGCGCTGCGTTCGCGCCGCTGGGTCCCCGTGGTATCGCGCTCACCTCGGCTCGCGGCGAAACGCACGCCTTCTGCGTAAGGTTCGAGCGCCTCGGCGAACTCCGCCACGCTCTGAAAGCGCGCAGCGGGGGCGAGCTCGAGCGCGCGCATGATCACCGCGCACAAGCCCGGGTCTAGCTCGGGGCGGAGCTCGTCGAGAGGCGGCGGCTCGCCTTCGAGCACCTGCAGCGTCAGGGCGGTCAACGTGTCGGCGTCGTGGGGATACTCCTCGGCCAACGCGCGATAGAAGATCACGCCGAGCGCGTACACGTCCGAGCGCGCGTCTGCGAGCCGCGAATCGCGCAGCTGTTCGGGTGCCATGTACTGCGGCGTGCCGAACACCGTCCCGGGATGGCCCGGCTCGGGCGCCGTCGCGTCCCCGTCCGCGAGCTTCGAGATGCCAAAATCGAGCACCTTGGGTTCGCGCGCTTCGCCGTGCGGATCTCGGCAGAGAAAGATGTTGTCGGGCTTGAGGTCGCGGTGGACCACGCCCGTGCGGTGAGCGGCGTGCACGCCGCGCAGCACGGGCATCATGAGCTTCACCAGCGCGCTCGGCGCGAGCGACTCGCGCTGGAGCAGCTCCGACAGCGACTCGCCGTGCAGGAGCTCCATCACCAGGAACAGCGCACCCTGGTGCCACGCTACGTCGAACACGTTGACGACGTTCGGGTGGTCGACTGCGCTGGCGGCTTGCGCCTCGCGCAAGAGTTGTTGCGAATAAGTCTCGTCTTGGAGCACCTCGGGATGGAGCCACTTGATCGCGACCTGCTTGCCCGTGACCATGTTGGTGGCCGCGAAGACCGTGCTCATGCCCCCCTCGCCAAGCGCGCGATCGAGCCGGTACTTCTCCGCCAATGCGGTGCCGACTTCAGGCTTCGTGGCGAGCTCGCGCGCGTGGTTTGTGTCGCGGTCTGACGCGCGCGCTTCGGCCGCTCGGCGGCCCTGCGAGCCGAGCGGCCAAGGCGATGACGACGCGTGACGAGCAGGATGGGACATGAACACGTACGGTGAGAAGTAGACTCAGATCGGCCGCCCGAATGTTCGACCTCGCCTCACGGCGGGCGCGGCTAGGAGGCTTGTGGACCGAAGTGCACCCCCGCGCACGCGACATTTCGCGAAACTGACTCGCGCGCGCGCGTCGGGTCGGTTTTCGAGACGGAACCGAAACTGTGCCGTCATATTTATCGGCTCTGCGGCAGCGCGAAGTGCGCAGGCGCCGGCGGCGACGTGAGTGCTTTCGGACATGAGCGGGGAGAACACCGCAAAGATCGTGCGACGCCGCTTCAGGCCGAGCGCGCGTCCCGAAGGCCGCCGATCATGCTTTGTTCGCGGCTCGGGTTGGGGTTCGTCTGTCCGCAGGCGGCAGGCCGCGCCCCTTCGCGCGCGTCCCAGCGCATGAGCTCGCCGCGATAACGCTCGCCATCCCAGGCCAGATGCAGGTAGGTGCACGGGCTCTTGGCGGAAGCGCTGCGTTCCTCGGGCAGGTCGTCTTGACCCCAGTGGCCGAGGTTCACGTAGCGCGCGCCGTTCGCGAGCTCGCGCACCACGGGCTCGTGCGTGTGGCCCATGACCACCCACGGCGCGCCGAATAGCTCCGCGATGCACGCCGCGCCGCTCTGCATGTGCGCGGTGGGCGCGATGCCGCGCTCGACGCCGATGCAGGCATAGGCCGCAAACAGCGCGGCCGGGAGCGCGCACATCACGCCTTCGAACGCCCCGCGATAGCGCGCCAAGAGCGCTCCCGAAGCCACCAAGGCCG
>CAZYWR010000116.1:0-6511 GCA_964651185.1 uncultured Polyangiales bacterium | reverse complement strand
GGTCTGGCCCAGACGAAGAGCAGTGGCGCGACGATCAGATCGCCGATGACGTCGCCGAGCCACCAGGCCCGAAAAGTCGGCGACAGCTGATCGAACGCGATCAAGCCTGCGAGGTACAGACTCGAGACGCCGAGCGCGGCGCTCAGCAATGCACTGAGCAGCGCCGCGCTCACGAGGGCGCCCACGTCGCGCGCGCGATCGAGCGCCGGCTGGACGCCTAGCGCGCGCAGCGCATACGCGCCCGCCAAGGCCTCGAGCGTGTTTCCGAGGGCTATCCCGCACGCCGCCGCGAACGGCGCGCCGTACACCACGTTCACCCCTAGCGCGCCCAGCGCGATCCCAGGCCACGAGCGCACGCCGAAGCGCACGAGCGCGGCCAGCGCGATCCCGCTCGGGGCCCACACCAGCGTCGCGAAGCCGCTCACCGCGTCGAGCATCAAACCCAGGTAAGCGGCGGCGAAATACGCGAGCGCGAGCGCAGCGCATCCCCAGAGCGCACGTGGCGAGCGGCCGGACGCGCGCGGATCCATCACTCTGGCCGGGCGGCGCGCAGGCCGACGACTGCGGACGAAAAAAGCTCGACGCACGCGCTCGCGCGCGCGCCTGAACACGGATCGAAGCGGGCAGCTCCCCGCGCTGGCCGCCTTGCCCTGGCTACGTCACACATGGGCCGACGTCTCAGTGTGCAACGCAGAAACGTCCAAAGCCACGGGGGATTCGCGCGCAGATCGCGTGTGCAGCGCGCACACCTGGTGGGTGAGGCGGCAGCGCCTTGCCTACACCGCCGAGGCCGCCCCCCGTGGGCCGCAGCGGCGGGCCGCTCTCGAGGCGCTTCTTGGGGAAGGCGGCGGCCGCGCGATCGCGGCGCCACCCGCGCCCGCAGCGGCGGACCGCTCCCGACGCGCTCGTGGAAGACAGCGCCGCGCGATCGCGGCGGTTATTCGCTCGGTTGCGCGCCCTTCTCGGGCGCCTCCGGCGGCACGGCCGCGTCCCCGGGCGCTTCCGCGGGCTTCTCGAGGTCGTCTAAAGTGAGGTTGTCGAGATCCTCGAGCGTCTCGCCGCCCTGCTTCTCGAGGTCGTCCAGATTCGCTCCATCGTCGCCCGCCTCGGGCAGCGGACCGGGAGCCGGCGCGCCGCTCTCCGCGGGCGAAAGATCTTGGGCCGACGAGAGCGAGGGCAGGTAGGTGGAGAGCGCCGGGAAATAGGTGGTGACGAGCAAGGTGACGGCCAGCACACCGATGAACGGCAAGACCGCTCGATACACGTTCGTGACCGGCTCACCGAAGCGGAAGCTCGAGATGATCAGGTTGAGGCCGAGCGGCGGCGCCAGATAGGCGATCTCCAGGTTGACCAGGAACGTGATGCCGAGATGGTAAGGGTCGATGCCGAAGTGCGTCGCGATCGGCACGATCAAGGGCACCACCACGAAGATGGCGCCGAAGATCTCCATGACCATGCCCGCCAGCAGCAGGAACACGTTCAGGATCAAAAGGAACATGAACTTGGAGGTGATGAACACCTCCATCATCGCCAGCAGCTTCATCGGCACCTGAGCTTGAATCAGGTAGCCGGTGAAGCCGATGGCGGTCGAGAGGATCGCGAGGATCGCGCCCACCAGCGTCATCGATTCGCGGATGATGCGGGGCAGATCTTTGCGCAGGTCGATCTCGCGGTAGACGAACGACTCGACCAACAACACGTACAAGCCGGTGAAGGCGGACGCCTCGTACACGCGTAGAAGGCCGGTCGCCATGCCGCCCACGATGACGATGGGCAAACCGAGCTCCCACTTGCTTTCCCAGACCGCCTGAAACGCCTTCTTCAGCTCGAACGGGACGCGCTCGACCTTGGCCCGCGTGCCGACGATGCCCGCGTAGATGCACAAGGTGATGACCGTCAACAGCCCCGGGACGAGCCCGGCCAGGAACAGCTTGTCGAGCAGGATGTTGGCGACGATGCCGTAGAGGATGAGCGGCAACGCTGGCGGGAACATGATGCCGAGCGAGCCCGCGGTCGTGATCAAGCCGAGCGAAAAGCGCTTCGGATAGCCCTCCTGCAGCAGCGCCGGCATGAGCAGACCGCCGATCGCCACGATGGTGATGCCGCTGCCGCCGGTGAACGTCGTGAAGAAGGCGCTCGTGCATAGGCAGACGATCGCGAGTCCGCCGGGCATCCAACCGAGCAACGCGCGCGACAGCTTGATCAAGCGTCGCGGCGTCCCTCCCTCGGCCATCAGGTAGCCCGAGATCGTGAACAGCGGGATGGTGACCAGCGTAGGCGAGTCGGCGAACTTCTCGCTGAAGACATCGATCGCGATCGAGGTGATGGTGCCGCCCTGATCGAGCGAGAACAGCAGCATCGACGCGGCGCCGAAGAGCAGAAAGAGGGGGACGCCGATCGCCGTGATGGCGAGGAACGCGAGCACCAACGCGAGCGTCATGGCTCAGCGGTCCTTCTTGGGGTCAGAGGCGCGCGCGTCGCCCGACGCGTGGACGCCTTGCATGTCGCCGGTGATGCCGTGTGCGCCCGGGTCATCGTCCACCTCGCCGCGCGCGAAACGGCGCAGCTCGTACACGCCTTGCCCGAAGAAGCGCAAGGTCATGAACAGGAAGCTCACGGGCGCGATGGCTTCGAACATCGGGCCAGGGGTCTCGATCGTCACGCCGAGCAGGCGGAAAAAAGCGCGCGCCGCGCAGAAGACGGCGGGCCGGTGCGCGTCCCCGAGCTGCGCCGCGGTCGCATCGCACACGTGGACGGTGCCCTCGGGCACGAGCACCGCGAGCTCGCCGCTCAGCTCGTCGCCGTTGACGATCACGGCCGTCCAGAACGCGCGCGCCAGAAAGAAGCAGATCACGCTGCCGATCACGCTGGCGATGCCGCGCATGAGCACGCGCGCGCGCGGCGAAGCCATGCGCGGCACCAGATCGATGCTGATGTGCTTGTCGCCGTGCACCGCCAGCGAGGCCCCTAGGAACGCCAACCACAGCGTGCCCTTGGAGATGATGAAGTCGGCCCAGTCGATCCAGCGGAGCGCGACGTTCGCCCAGCCCACGTTGAAGTTGGTCAAGTTGCGCAACATGGCCTGAGCGAAGGCCACCACCAACATCACGAGGAGCATGCCCATCGCCAGGGCTGCCTCGCCCCGCGCGATTCCGTCGTTAAAGCGCTTCAGATTCAAAGTCGTGCCACCCTTGCCTGAGGTCGCCGGGAATCGGCCGGGCAACGCTACGAATTGCGCCGACCGCTGCAAGCGAAAAGGCGCGTATCAGCTCTTGGGCGTGGCAGCGGCCGTCTTTTCCACCTTCTGCAGCAGCTCCTTCGACCAGAGCTTGCCGGTCATGCGCTTGATCAGCTCGTCGTTGACCTTCTTCCAAAGCGCCTGCTGCTCGGGCGTGGCCATCGGATCGAACTCGATGATCCCGCGGCTGATCAACGTCTTGTAGGCCTTCGCGTCCTCGCTCTGGACCTGCGCGATGAGCGCCGCGTGCGCTTTCTTGGAGGTCTCGAACAGCGCCTTCTGGTAGTCGGGGGCGAGCGTCTTGAAGAGCTCTTCGCGCATGATCGTGGCGCCCACGATGGTCTGCTCCGAGTTCTTGCTCATGTGCGTCACGTAGCGGAACCACTGCAGCGCCACCGCGGCGAGCGCGGAGCACGGCACCGTATCGACCATGCCGGTCTGGAGCGCCGGGAACACCTCGGGGATGCCGAGCGGGATGCCGTTCGCTCCGATGAGCTTCATGAGCTCGGGCAGGAACGGGTCCTCGCGCGGCACCCAGGGGCGCACTGACTTGTAGTCGTCTGGCTTCAAGATGGGCTTCTTCGAGAACAGACGGGCGAAGCCGACGTCCCCCCAACCCAAGAGCCGATAGCCTTCCTTCTGAAACATGCCCTCGAAGTCGCTGGCCATCTGCTCGCGCACGTAGCTGAGCTGCTTGTACGTCTCGATGATGCCCGGCACCTGCAAGATGGCCGTGGCGCGCACGACCTGCCCGAGGCCGACCGAGGTGAAGCTGCCGCCGTCCATCTGGCCGAGCTTCATCTTGCGGATGACGTCGCGCTCGTCGCCGGCCACCCCGCCCGGAAAAAACTGCAGCTGCACGGCGCCGCCGGTGGCCTGCTTCAGCGAGTTGCCCCAAGCGCGAAACACCTTGTCCCAGCTGCTGCCGGGAGGGGCCAAGCTGCCGATGCGGATGGTCGTGTTGCCGGCCGCGGACACGCTCGCGAGGCTCGGAATGGCGAGCGCGCAGCCCACGATCGCGAGGGCCCACAGCGCGCTCGCGCGCTTCGACAGCTTGGCGCGATTCACGCGCTCTGACAGACCGCTCGCGTGCGCATCCGCGCGCTCTGACAGACCGCTCGCGCGCGCGTCCGCACGCTTCGACAGATCGCTCGCGCGCGCATCCGCGCGCTTCGACCACAGCGTTCGCTTCATTTTGTCCTCCATCCGCCGACTCAGATCGGTAAGCAAACGGGCGCGCACGGCCGCGCGTGCCCTCGAACTGCAGCCTTACGACGCGCAGCGCACGTGCGCCATTCAGCCAGCTTGGCCGAGGCGCTCAGAGTCAAAAGAGCTGGTCGGCTTGGGCAAGATATCGTTCGGCCCGACGCCGCGCGATCTTGTTGTTGAGCCGAACAGCGGGCCCGAGATCGGGCGCGTCGATCACTTCCGTGAGCAGTTTCACGAAGAGCTCGCGGTTCTGGGTATTCACGGCGTACGTGCGAGCGTACATGACCAGCAGCATGTGGTTCTTGCGCTCGGTCCGCGCCAGGCCCGCCTCGAAGTACTCGCGACCTTTGTCCGGGTTGCCGCCCATCATCACGGGCAGCCCTGCTTCGAGCGATCCGAGGAAGATGTACGCACCCCCGTTGAAGAAGCCGTCGTCGAGCGCCTTCGCTCGCTCGACCAAAGTGCGAGCGGTCGCTGCGTCCGCGATGAGGTCGGGCTGATCGAGCGACACGTTGATCGCCGCTCCCCACGTCATCCCCGCCCAAAACACCGGCGCCACGTCGTCTTTGTCCTTGTAGTGCTTCGCCAGATACTGGGCCAGAGCCTGGTCCGAGGTCGACTTGAGCGCCTCGTCGATGCCGCGGTCGCGATTGCGCATCGTCCTGAGCGCGAGGTTGCGCGCACGCAGATAGAGCAGCCGCGCGCGCTGACGCAGCCGATCGGCCTTGTCCATGTCGCTCGCGAAGTAGGCCTTTTCGTACTCCGCCTCGACCCAGCCGAGCGTGTACCCCAAGTACGCTTTGGCCAGGTTGAGCGAGAGCAGTTCGTTGTCGGGGCTGATCGACCAGAGCGCTTCGAGCTGCAAGATCGTGCCCGGCATGCCGGCTCCCACGAGCTCGTAGTCCCAAAGCCCGTCGAGGGCAGGCGCAGCCTCGTTCATCAACGAGGCCGTCCCATCGGCGGCGATCTTGTTGATCGAGCAACCCGACCCGAGCCCGGCACACAGCCACAACAACACCGGGCCAACCACGCGAAACCTTGGATAAGACTTGGCGCTCATGGTGCGCGTTTGTACGCGCACCCCTGCAGATGTCAATGGCTTGCGCCGCGTGCAGAATAGACCGTGGGCGCGCTGCGTCTCGATCGTGTAGGCTCGAAAGCGCAGGTCGCCATGACGCTCCGTTCCTCCCTACTCGCGCTGCTGGCCGGCGCTCTGGTCCTCTTCTCCCCCGCCGGCGGCGAGAGGGCGCGCGCGTCGCTGGTCGAGGCCGTCGATCTGGCCACGCTCGTGAACGAGGCGGACGACATCGTGCTCGCGCGCGTGATCAAGCAGTCGAGCCATTACGACGATCGCGGCCGCATCGTGACCGACATCCAGATGCAGGTGGAGCAGACCGAAAAGGGCAGCTCCGTTCCGGGCTCGGCCGTGGTGGTGCGGCGGCTCGGCGGCATCGTCGGCGATCGCGGGATGCACATCTCGGGCGAGCCCAGCTTCGAAGACGGGGAGCGCGTGCTGCTGTTCGGCACCCGCAACGGGCGAACGTACTTGCGCCCCATCGGCATGGGCCAGGGCGCGGTGCGCATCTTCGAGCAAAACGGCGAGCGCTGGGCGCGCATGGACGCGCGCGGGACCACGCTCGTCTCGCGCGATGGCAGCACCGACAAAGCGCGCGTCGCGGTGCCGGAACCGCGCAAGCTCGACGACCTCATCCAGGACGTGCGCGCGCTGCTCGTGAAGCGCTGAGCGGAGCGGGCTTCGCCGCGCGCGAGTCAGGGGCCGCGTCGTTTGGCGAGCGCCTCGCTGAAGGCGCCGTCCGTGAAGCCGTCGAGCAGCGCTTCGACCTCGGCGATGCCATCGGCCAGGTCGCCGTCGGGCGCTGCGGCGCTCGCCTGCTCGCGCAGGAGACGGCGCCGCTGGAAGTAGAGCCGCACGACCTCCGCCACGATCTTCCGCTGATCGCCGACCAACCAACGCTCGACCGACAAAATGCGCACCTCCTCCGGCGCGAACACCAAGCGCTCGAAGTCGAAGGTCAGACTCGCGCTGAAGGTGAGGTCGTCGCC
>CAZYWR010000115.1:0-2340 GCA_964651185.1 uncultured Polyangiales bacterium | reverse complement strand
GCGCGCGAGGCGCACGAGCTCCGCCGACCGGCTCCCAACGCGAAGCTCGGGACCTTGCGCATCCACGCCCGCGGCCACGGTTTCGTGAGCTGCGACGACGGCTCCGAGGACGCGTTCATCCCTGCCTCCGAGCTGCGCGGTGCGCTCCACGGCGATCGCGTCGCGGTCAGCGTGCGGCGCGGCGAACGCGGGTTCGAAGGCACCATCTTGGCCGTGCTCGAGCGCAGCCAGAAATACGTCGCCGGCCTGCTGGCGATGAGCGCGACGGGCCTGGTGATCGAGCCGAGCGACGCGCGCCTGCCCAAGCTCGTGCGCGTGATCGGGCGCGTGCCGGGCGACGCGGTTCCGGGGATCGCCGTCGTCGCCGAGGTGGTGCGCTATCCCGACGACGGCAATCCGCCCGAGGCGCGCGTCGTGCGCGTGCTCGGTGTCGAAGGCAGCGCCGAGGTCGAGGTCGCCAAGATCAAGCTCCGCGAGGGCATCCGCGAGGAGTTCCCCGACGACGTGCTCCATGAAGCGCGCGCGTTCGGCGAGCGTCTGGGCCCGCGCGAGCGCAAAGACCGCGAGGATCTGCGCGCGCTCGATCTCGTCACCATCGACCCGATCACCGCGCGCGACCACGACGACGCGATCTTCATCGAGCGCAGTGAACACGGCGGCTACCACGTGCTGGTCGCGATCGCCGACGTGTCGCACTACGTGCGCGAGGGCTCGCTGCTCGACGCCGAGGCGATCGAGCGCGGTACCTCGATCTACCTGCCTGATCGCGCCATCCCGATGCTGCCGCCGGAGCTGAGCGCGAACCTGGCCTCGCTCGTGGCGGGCAAAGATCGCTTGACTCTGGCCGTCGACATGGAGGTCGGATCGAACGGCGTGCTGCGCAGCTTTCGCTACGTCGAAGGCTTGATGCGCTGCAAGGCGAGCCTCAGCTACGAGGGGGTGGCGCAGGCGCTCGGCTTCACGAAGGCCGGCCGCCACGAGAAGGCGGCCGTGCGGCTCCTGCCCATGCTCGAGGTGTTGCACGAGTGTGCACAGCTCTTGCGTAGCCGGCGCATGAAGCGCGGCTCGCTCGACTTCGACCTGCCCGAGCCGCAAGTCGAGCTCGACCCCAAGACCGGCGAACCGCTGCGCATCTCGCGCCGCGGCCAGGACCCGGGCGTGCGCAAGGCGTACCAGCTCGTGGAAGAGATGATGCTGCTCGCCAACGAGACGGTCGCCGCCGACCTGTTCAAGCGCGAGATCCCGGGCATCTACCGCGTGCACGGGCTGCCCGACCAAGATCGGCTCGAGCAGTTCGCGAGCCTGGCGCGCGCGCTCGGCCATCCGCTCGAGCTCGACGAGGGGCCGAGCCCGCGCGAGCTGAGCCGCTTTTTGTCCGAGCTCGAAGACTCGCCGGCGCGCGGCTCGCTCTCCTATCTGTTGCTGCGCGCGATGCAGCAGGCGAGCTACGACACCGTGAACATCGGCCACTTCGGCCTGGCCGCCGAGCACTACCTGCACTTCACCTCGCCGATCCGCCGTTATCCCGATCTCGCCGTGCACCGCGTGATCAAGAAGCTCGCGCGCAGGGAGCCCATCGACGCGCTCGGGCTCGAGCGCAAGCTGAGCGAGCAGGCCGCCGCCTGCAGCAAGCTCGAGCGGCGCGCGATGCTGGTCGAGCGCGAGGTCGTCGACGTCTACCGCTGCATCCTGGTGAAGGAGCGCGTCGGCGAGGAGTTCGAGGGAACCGTGAGCGGCGTCGCGCCGCACGGCATCTACGTCGCGCTCGACGACCCCTTCGTGGAGGCGCTGTGCCACGTGACCTCGCTCGGCGCGGGCGACTTCTACGAACTCGACGCGCACGGCCTCCGCCTGGTCGGCCGGCGTTCGGGCGCGAGCTACGGCCTCGGCGATCGTCTGCTCGTGCGGCTCGAGAGCGTCAACGTGGCCGAGCGCTCGATCTTGGCGGTGCCCGTGAGCGCTGGCGCCCTGCCCGCGAACGCTGCCGAGCTGCACGATCAAGGCGGCCAGCGCAGACTATCCCGCAAGCAGAAGGCGCGCGAGCAGAAGGCACACGAGCACGCGCGCACGAGCTGGGGCGCGCACGCGCGTCCGGGCGAGCGGCGCCAGGAGCGCGCGCATGAACAGCGCGACGAGCGGGCCAAGGAGCGCCGGCGCGAACGCCGTTCCAAGGACGAACGCAAGGCGCAAAAACGCCGGCGCGGACGCTGAGCCCGGTTTGCCCCACCTCGCGGCGGACCAAGGCCTCGGGATGGCCGCGAAGGGCGCCTGCGGAAGCTCCCCAGACTGGGAGGGAGCGGGCGCGCACCCGCGCTTTCCCGATCAAGCGGTGCCGGCCGT
>CAZYWR010000114.1:0-4429 GCA_964651185.1 uncultured Polyangiales bacterium | reverse complement strand
CCAAGCGCGCGACGACCTGCCGGCCGTACCTCCCGCGCTCACGACCGAGCCACCGCGCGAGCTCGCCGCAAAGCAGAGCCCCGCGCCCGCACCATGGGTGCCTTCCACGCCTCCCGACCTCGAGCGGCGCATCGCCCAAATCCATCAGGCGATGAATGGCCGCCTGGAGACGGCGCTCGAGCTTTATGCCGCCGCAGAGAGCAACTTCGCGGCGGAGCCTGCGCTGCGCGCCGTACGCGCCGAGCTCGCGAAAGCCTCCGAGAATCGCATCCGCAGTTTGCTCGACGACGGCCGCTGCAGCGATGCACAAGCGCTTCAGCGCGTGCTCATGTCGAGCTCGGATCTGGGCGCTGCAACCCGCCGGCTGTTCCACGGCCGCTGCGCGGCGCCGTAAGCTTCAGCGGCCCACCGTGCGCTCGATGTAGGGGGCGTCGGGGCGCTGGCGGTTGCGCTCCACGGCGATGCGCTGGTTCTTCTTGCCGATCACGAGGCGCTGATACGAGCGCTCGGCCGCGAGCGCGCCGCCTTCGCGTGCATCCCAGGCGCGCTGCAAGAGCTGCTTGGCCGCCGCCACGGCGTCCGGCGAACGTGCTTCGATCTCGCGCGCGAGCTCGCGCGCCTGCGCGAGTGGGTCCGCGCTCACGTGCGTGACCAAACCGAGCGCGTGCGCCTGTTCACCGGTCAACACGCGACCGGTCATCGTCAACTCTTTCGCCCGGTCGATCGGGATGAGCTCGCGCAAGAGCGTCGGACCTCCCATGTCGGGCACGAGCCCCCACTTGGCCTCCATGATCGAGAGCTGCGCGTCGGGGCGTGCGATGCGCATGTCGGCGCCGAGCGCGAGCTGCAGCCCCGCCCCGAAACAGTGGCCGTGAATGGCCGCAATCACCGGCACGCCGAGCTCGCGAAAACCCATGCTCCAGGCCTGAAAGATGTTGCGCACCGGAGACCAGAGCCGCGCGACCAACAAAGCGGACGTGAGCGGCCGCCCCGAGAGCGCCTTGACGTCGATGCCCGAGCAGAACGAGGGCCCCTCGCCGTGCACGATCACCGCGCGCAGCGCGCGCCGTTTGCGCAGCTCTTTCTGCGCGCGCACGACCGCCTTGAGCAGCGGAATGTCCATTGCGTTGTGCTTGTCCGGCCGCGCCAACGTCAGATAGGCAGTCGTCCCCTCGATCGTCAGTCTTACGCGACCGTCCATACGTGCTCCCGTGTTCTGACTGACGTACGTAGCCCTGTGATCACGCCCGAGCAATGCGCGAGTCGACGGGCGTCCTCGTCCCGTCGCCATCTTCGCCTTCGCGCTGCTCGTCAAAACTAGCGACCTCACTGCAGCCAACCGGGAGCGGGAGCGGGTAGGACTCCCGGAATCGTCAGACCTCGGGAGTCTCCCCTTCACAGCCCGGGTTTCCCCCGGCCATGAGCGGCCTCGAAGCTTTCGACATTCGAGCCGAATTAGCCCGCTTTGCCCGGGAGCTCCTGCGCGCGCGCGTGTGCGGGCACCTCGACCACGGTGGCGCTGTCGAGCTCCGCCGCCGGGCTCGCCGCCAACAGCTCCTGCGTGATGTGGCCAGAGCGCAGGCCGCTGCGCGCGGCGCGCGCGAGCAGCGCGTCAGACTGCTGGATGAGCCATGGATTGCCCGTGGCCCGAAAGTAGGCGTCCATGGCGCGAAAATGGGCGTCGAACGCGTCCGCGTCGCCCGCCGCAAGCGCCACGTCGGCGCGATCGCGGTGCAGCGAGCCGAGCGTGAGCGGGCTGCCGAGCGCCGCCGCGCTGGCGAGGCGCTGCTCGAGTAGCCGCGCCGCGCGCGGGAAGTTCTGGACGCCCGCTTCCGCGAGCGCGAGCTGTTGCGTCAACGCCGTCTCGGCGTGCGGCGTGAGCCGCCCGCTCGACTCCACCCGCGCGAGCGTCTGCTCGCACACGGCCTTGGCGCGCGCGTGCTCTCCGAGCTCCGACAGCGCGCGCGCGTACAGCGCGCATTCGACCCCGTAGCTGGCGAGGTTCTGGCCGACCTCACTCTCGAGCACGCGCGCGTAGATCGCGAGCGCGTCGCCCGGATGGCCGCGCAAGCAGAGCAGGTGCGCCTCGATCAGCTCGCTGTAAGCGCGGGTGCCCGGCGACAAGGGGGCCAACCGGCGCGACTGCTCCAGCGTACGAATCAGCCCGATCACGTCGCCCGTCAGCACGCTCGCGTACTGAGCGCGCAGCGTCAGCACGGTCAGCGCCGACCAAGGCGCACCGCCGCGCAGCACCAGCATCTCGGCGCGCGCGCGGTGTACCTCCACGTGCTCGCGCCGGCCGTGATACCCGTGGTGCCCCATGCGGATCGACTCCGCGTGCGGCGCGAAGAAGAAGCTCGCCCCCGCCAGCTCATCGGCCGCCGCCAGCGCGAGCTTGGGATGGAACTCCGCGCTCGTCTGCGCGATGCCATGCAGACAGCCATGCACCATTTTCTCGCGCAGCGAGTCTTTCAGACCCCGTACCGGCCGGCGCAGCTGTTCGAGCAGACGCGCATAGCGCTGGGAAGCCGCCGCGAGCTTGCCGGCTGCGGTCTCCACGGTGGCCACGCAGAAGTCGCTGAGCAGGTAGATCGGACCCTTCGGGATCGCCGCCAGCGGCTCGAGCCAGCGGCTGATGCGCGCACACTCCAGCGCGTCGAAGCTGCAAGCCGCGGCGGCGCAGCCCGATCCGACCACGGCCAGAAAGGCCTCGAAGCTCTGGCGCAGCGTGAGCGTGCGCAGGCGCGGCGGACGCAGCCGGCCGCGCACGAGCGCGGACAGAACGCAGACGATCAGCGCGGCCCGCGCGCCGAGCCAACGCCGCACGCCTGGCACCCGCGTCAGTCCGCAGGCGTCAGACAGCGCACGCAGCGTGCGATCGAGGTAGCGCCGCTGCGCGGCGAGATCGGTATAGAAGCCCGCCACGCTGAGCGGAACGAGCAAGTGGAGCGTCTCCCGGTCGGCGTAGCCGTGCCGGCCGTAGACCTCGAGCGCGGCCTCCATGGGCGCGAGCGCCCCGCTCGCCACGGCCGCGGCGGGTAGATCGATGAGACAGGTCTCCGCGATCAAGGCCGCGCCCTCGAGCTCTTCCGGACCGCCCGCGCGAATCAGGTGCAAGCCGGCCGCGTACTTATCCTCGCGCGCGGGCTCGATCGCCTCCGCGACCGCGCCGCCGTCGACGTGCTGCAACAAGGTGCGCGCGAGCGCGACGTGCAGGCGGCGCCTGCGCGCGGGCTCGATCGCCTCCGCGACCGCGCCGCGAAGACCTTGGCTCGCGGCGTGGCGGTTGGCCGAACAGACGCTGACGTGCCGCGCGGCCAGCACGCCCAGGAGCTCGAGTACCTGAGGCGGCGGCTGCGCGCTCGCCAGGGCCAGCTGCTCCGCCGTGAGCGAACCGTCGCGCAAGCTCAAGAGCTGCGCGAGCTCGAGCGCCGGCTCCGGCAGCCCCTTCAACCGGTTCAAGAGCCGCGCATCTGGCGCGTCCGCGCTCGCGCCGGACTCCAAGTCTTGGGGCAAGCTGAAGGTGCCGGTCGTGTACTTCACGGCGCCGCGCTGCAAGAGGCCGCGCACCAGATCCATCGCGTAGCCGGGATTGCCGCCGCTCTCGGCGTGCAGCCAGACCGCGAGCCGGTGCGAGTTGGGCACGCCTCCGAACATGGTCCGTACCAGCTCGACCAGATGCTGCTCGGACAGGGCCGGCAAGACGAGCCGCTTCGATCGCGCCTGAAGCATGGCGCGCGCCGTGCTCTCGCTCGCCTCGGTGGGAAACGCCGTCGCGACCAGGATGGGATGCTCGTGGGCGGCCTCGCGCACGGCTGCGAGCAGCGCGAGCGACTCCTCATCGGCGTGCTCGGCGTCGTCGACTGCGAGCACGAGCGCCGTGCGCAAGCTGAGCTCGAGGAAGACCTCCTGCATCGACGAAGCGAGCCGCGCGTTCTGCTCGGCCGCCTCGGCGGCGCTGTGCAGTTTCTCGCCGATGAGGGGCCGGCGGCTCGATCCGAACATCATCACCGAGTCGCGATCGCGGAACGTCTGCGCCACCTCTGGACAGGTCGCGAGCCCCACCCGCAGCAGGTGGCCGGCGACGCCGAGCGAGCCGCGATGCACGCTGCCTGAGGCCCGCAACACGGTCGCGCCGCGCAGCTGCGCCGCGATCGCGAGCTGCCCGAGCACGGCCGTGCGGCCCGCCCCGGCCACGCCTTCGATCGACAGCGCCTCGCCCCGGCCCGCCATCAGCGCGTCCACGCTCTTCTGCAGCTCCGCCTCGATCTCCTCGCGCCCGCGCAGAGGCGGATGCTCGAAGTAGCTGAACGCCACCTCGCGCTCGCGCTCCTCCGGCCCGAGCTGCGCGATGCGCGTCAGGCGTTCGATCACCTCGGCGGCAGAGGTGGGGCGGGCGATGCGGTCGCGCTTGAGCAGCGAGAGCACG
>CAZYWR010000113.1:0-20827 GCA_964651185.1 uncultured Polyangiales bacterium | reverse complement strand
GAAGCGGATGGCGCCGAGATAGAGCAGGAGGAGCGCATCGAGCAGCGGCAAATCGCGCTCCTCTTCGAGGGGCAGTCGGGGCGCGAGCTCGGGCAGCGTGAAGGGCCGTTCGAGCGCGCTCAAGAAGCGCTTCAGGCGCGCAGGGAGGCTCGAGCGCATCGCGCTCAAGTGCGCGCCGGTCGCCGGCACGATCGGCCGCGCCGCGAGCAAGTCTACCTGCTTCACCTCGAGCCCGCGCGCGACGCGCCGGCGCAAGCCCTCCGCGAGCACATCCCAGCCGTCGATGTTCAGCGGGAAGCCGCTCGGCGGCGGCGCCACACCGTGGTAGTGCGTGCAGGCGCCGCCCTCCCACAAGAACAGGTCGAGCAGCTTCTCGCGCACCTGCTCGCCGATGTGACGAAACAGGACGACCGGCTCGACCAGGCCGAGCGCACTCAGCGTGTCGCCGAGTCGCCCTTCGAAGCGCGGCATGACGGCGAGGGCCATGTCGAGCTCGCTGCGCGAGATCACCTGCTTGGCCACCAGGTACTCGCCCAACAGCTCGCCGGCGAGGTTGGAGGTGACGAACGCGGGCGCGCCGTCTTTGATGTAGACCTCTTTGCGCACGCCGCCGAGCTCGCACAGCATCAGCACCGTCATGCGCTCGACCGCCGCGCGCCCGAGCGCGGAGACGATCCCGCCGCCCTCGAGCGGCACGAGCTCCCCGGACAAGCGCAAGCCGTTGTCGTCGCCGAGGTGCCCTGCGCTCGTGGTCGAGGCAGGTAGGTGGCGCGCGAGCTCCGGGACATCCGCGAGCGCGCGCAGGCTGCCGCGATCGATCGAGACGCGATCGAGCGCGCCGAGCTGGCCGGTCGAGACCGCCTGTACGACCTGGGCGAAGGACCAAGGTCCGTAGTGCACGCCCCCGCTGGTCCGCACCTCGTAGCTCGCGCCGTGCGGCACCGGCGTCGGCTCGAGCAGCGGGGGAGGTAGCTGCACGGTCTGAATCGGGGTGGGCTCCTCGCCGTAGGCCGCTTCGTGGCGCACGTAGGGTTCGAGCACGGACGCGGGATCGGTGATGGTGCGCGTGGGCGTAAGCTGGAGAGGCAGCTTGCCGGGCCCGGCGTCGAGCGCCTCGACCACCAGCGCGGCGACGCTCGCGCGCAGCTTCTCGATCGGCTCGACCTGATAAGGCAAGAGCCGCGACGAGAAGAGCTCGGCGCTCGCGTGGCGGCGCGCAGGCTTCTGCGCGAGCGCATCGGCCACCAGCTCGCCGAGCCCTTCGGGCAGCTGCGACGCGAACTCGAGGAAGGGGTGGACTTTGGAGTCGCGGATCGCCAAAAGTACGGCCAGCTCGCTCCCGCCCGCGAACAGCGGCCGGCCCATCAACAGCTCCGCGATCACCACGCCAGCGGAGAAGATGTCCGCGCGTCGATCGGACTCGGTGCCGCGCACCTGCTCGGGCGCGAGATAACCGAGCTTTCCTTTGGCGCGCTCGCTCACGGCCGTGTTCGGGAATTTTTCGCGCAGCCGCGCGCGCGCGATGCCCAGATCGCCGAGCTTCACTTCGCCGTGGATCGACAAGAGCACGTTCGACGGGCTCACGTCGCGGTGCACCACGCCGAGGCGCGCGCCCGAGTCGTCGCTCGCCTCGTGCACCGCGTGCAGTCCGGTCAGCATCTCGCGCGCGATGAAGATCGCCTGCGACACGCTGAGCGTGCGGCCGGTGCGTGTGAGAAAGCGGGTCAGCCGCCACAGGTCGACCCCCTGCACGTACTCGAGCACCAGGTACGGATGGGCGTCCGCCTCACCGAAGTCGAGCACCTGCACCACGTTCGGATGGCGCACGTGCGCGCCGATCCGCGCCTCTTCGGCGAACATCGCGCGCGCGCTCGCGTCGCTGGCGATGCGCGGCAGCATGCGCTTGACGACCACGATCCGCGACGCGCCGGCGGGGGCGGGCGCCGCCGCCCGATACACCTCCGCCATCCCGCCGACGGCGATGCGGCCGAGAAGCCGATACTGCCCCACGCTGTCCGGAGCCGGAGAGTCGGACGGCAAAGACACAGCGGTAGTCTACCTGGCCCCGGTGCCGATCCGTCAAAGTGTCATCCCTGCCCACAGCAGGCGCGTCGCGGCGCGCCTGCGCTATAAGGGCCAGCCCATGGCCGACGTCAGCTCCCGAACTGGAAAGCGCTACGCGACCCCCGAGGTGCTCAGCTACCTCGACCGACTGCACGCCCCCCACGACGCCGCGCTCGAAGCGGCCTTCAGCGCACCGGCCCGCGAAGGCCTGCCGCAGATCCAGGTCGGCCCCTCGGAGGGCAAGCTGGTGAGCCTCCTGCTGCGACTGGCGGGAGCCAAGCGCGTGATCGAGGTCGGGACCCTGACCGGCTACTCGGCCATGTGGATCGCCCGCGCGCTGCCCGCCGACGGCCACCTTTGGACCATCGAGCTCGAGCCCAAGCACCACGAGATCGCGAGCCGGCTCGTGGCCGCGGTCGGCCTCGGCGACAAGGTCACGTGCCTGCAGGGCGAGGCGCTGGCGCGGCTCGATCAGCTCGGGCAAAACGCCCCGTTCGACGCGGTCTTCATCGACGCCGACAAGGGCAACTACGATCGCTACGGCCGCTGGGCCGCTGAACACCTGCGGAGCGGCGGGATCTTGCTCGGGGACAACGCCTACTACTTCGGCCGGCTGCTCGACGACGATCGCGATGCCGCCGCGATGCGGCGCTTTCACGAAGAGGCCGCGCGCGCGTTCGATACGGTCTGCATCCCGACGCCGGATGGACTGCTCTTGGGCGTGAAGCGCTGAAGACACGCGCGTGATCTCGTTCTGGAACGCGCGTCCTGTGCGCGCGCTGCACGCGCACTTGCAGCCCATGTTCGGGCGCGGCCACGCGCGATCCGCTTCAAAGGAGCTTGACGTTCGCAGCTTTGAAGGGGATAAACCGCGCGCTTTTTCGTGGTCGAGGCGCAGCACGCCAGGAGCCCCTTGACGGCCTCGACGAGCGGCCCTAGGGCCGTCACGCGCACGTGAGATCGCCCCTCTCATGGGGATTCTCTTCGCCTTCGAGAAGAAGCAACCACTGGGGTCGCCCCCTCACCCGAGAAGAACGCGCAGATGCAAATCTTTCCTCGGTCGCTGAATTACCTGCCCCTGATCATCGCTTTGGTGGCGATGCTCGGCGGCGCAGGACTCACCTTCGCGGTCTGGTACTACGGTTCGCCTTGGAATACCTGGGTCGGCTATGCCCCGGTGCAGCCTGTGCCTTACAGCCACAAGCTGCACGCGGGCGAGCTCGGCATCGACTGCCGCTATTGCCACGCGAACATCGAGCGCTCTCAGGAGGCGATGATCCCGGCTACGCAGACCTGTATGGGCTGCCATGCGGTGATCAAAACAGACTCGATTCGACTGCAACCCGTTCGCGACAGCTGGGCGTCCGGCAAGCCGATCGAGTGGAAGCGCGTGCATAAGCTGCCCGAGCACGCGTATTTCGACCACAGCGTGCATCTCGCGGTGGGCGTCGGTTGCGCGAGCTGTCACGGCCGGATCGATCAGATGGAGGTGGTCCGGCAAGACCAGCCGCTCAGCATGAGCTGGTGCCTCGACTGCCATCGCGACCCCGGCAAGCACCTGAGGCCCAAGGACCAGATCACGAATATGTCGTGGACGCCGCCGACCGAAGAAGCGGAGCTCGTCGCTCGCGCGAAGCTCGTCAATCCGCCTGAACACTGCTCGGGGTGCCACCGATGAGCAAGCGTAAGCCTTACCAGTTCTCGAAGCCGGCCGCGAACGGCAAGGTCTTCTGGACGAGCCTCGAAGCCAAAGCCGATCCGGACGGCTTTCGAGCGCGCGCCGCGGCGGAGTTTCCGCACGGAGCACCCGGATCGGACGGGCTGTCTGCAGACACGACGCACGACGACAGCGATCGCCTGAAGGTCGATCGGCGCACGTTCATGGGCGTGGCGGGGGCGGCGGGCGCGCTGCTCGGCCTCGAAGCCTGCATTCGCCGGCCCGAGGACAAGATCTTGCCGTTCACGCGCCAGCCTGAGTACGTGGTGCCCGGCGTATCGCTCCATTACGCGACGGTGGCTCGCAGCGGCGGCGATGCCCTCGGTCTGCTCGTCACCTGCTACGAAGGTCGGCCGACCAAGGTCGAAGGAAACCCGAATCACCCGACCAGCCTCGGCGCGACCGACGGCTACGCGCAGGCGAGCATCCTGGACCTGTACGACCCGGACCGCTCGCGCGCGCCGGCGCACAAGAAAGACGGCGGCCGCGCGGAGGCGAGCTATGCGGAATTCGATGCCGCGTTCGCTTCGTTGGCCAAGCAGGCGCAAGCGAACGGCGGGCAGAAGCTGCGCGTGTTGGCGCAGCCGAGCCAGTCGCCGACGTTCCTGCGCGTCGTCCAGGAGCTGCTCACCAAGTACCCGTCTGCCAAAGTTTACTATTACGAGCCGATCAGCTCGGACCACCGCCGCGCCGGCTTGAAAGCGGCGATCGGACAGGCCGCGGACGCCACGTTCAGCTACCGGCGCGCGCGGACGATCGTCGCGCTCGATGCTGACTTCCTCGGTACCGAGCCGGGCTCGGTGCGCGCCGCCCGCGACTTCGCGGACGGTCGGCGCCTCAACTCGCCGCGCGATATGATGACCCGCCTGTACGTGGCGGAGCCGGGGTTCACGGTCACCGGCGCCAGCGCCGACCACCGCTTGCGCCTGCCCGCGCGCGACATGGGCCTGTACCTCAAGGCGCTCGGCGCCGAGCTCAGCGCGCTCGGGGTCTTGGCCACGCCGGCTGCGAACGGCTCCGATCAGGCAGCCCCGAACTACGACGCGCTGCGCGCGATCGTGGCCGACGCGAAGTTGCCGGCGGGGGTGCCCGAGAAGTGGGTCAAAACGGTGGCCAAGGAGCTCGCGGCCACGCGCGGCCAATCGCTCCTCGTAGTCGGCACCCGGCAGCCGACGAGCGTGCACGCGCTCGCCTTCGCGCTGAACCACGCGCTCGGCAACTTCGGCCGTACGATTCAGCTCGTGCCGGCGCTCGACGCGAGCGTGCAGGGGCCGGTAGACGGCATCGCCGCGCTCGCCGCGGAGCTGCAGTCCGGCGCGGTCGATACGTTGCTCATCCTCGGCGGCAATCCGGTGCTCGATGCGCCGGCGAACCTGAAGTTCGGCGAGTTGCTCGCCAAAGCTCCGAACAGCATCCATCTCGGCGACTACCGGGACGAGACCTCGGAGCTCACGAGCTGGCACGTGCCGCGCGCGCACGCGTTCGAGAGCTGGGGCGACGTGCGCGCCAGCGACGGCACGCTCGCGATCCAGCAGCCGTTGATTGCGCCGCTCTGGGGAGCTCGCAGCGACGCGGAGCTGGTCGCGCTGTTCGCCGGAATCCCGTACTGGCGCGGCCACCCGCTGGTGCGCGCGACCGCGCGCGCGCTGTTCGCGCCGGGCAACTTCGAACAGCAGTGGAAGGGGGCGCTCCATCTCGGCCTCGTACGCGACGTGATCGCGCAGCCGCTGGGGGTCCCGGGGTTCGACGCCAATGCCGTCGCCGACGCGGCGCGCGAGATCGTGGCGCCGAAGAGCGCGCTCGGGCCGAACAACCTGGAAGTCAACTTCGCCCCCGACCCGGCGCTGTACGACGGCCGCTTCGCGAACAACCCATGGATGCTGGAGCTGCCCGATCCCCTCAGCTGCATCAGTTGGGACAACGCCGCGTACGTGGCCCCGGAGACGGCGAAGGCGCTCGGTATCGCCAACTACGACCTCGTGAACGTCAAAGATGCGGCGGGCAACGCGGTCGAGATCGTGACCTGGGTGCTGCCCGGTCAGGCCGAGAACACGCTGACCTTACACCTCGGCTGGGGCCGCAAGCTAGGGCGCTACGGGAGCGGAGCGGGCTTCAACGCGTATCCGATCCGCACCACGGAGGCGTTCGGCTTCGGCGATGGCTTCACCATCGAGCCCACGGGCAGGCGCTACAACGTTTCGCAGACGCAAGAGACGCACAGCATGGAAGGGCGGCCGATCGCGATCGACGCCACGCTCGAAGAGTACCGCGCGCAGCCCGATCTGGCTGAATACCGCTCGCCTACCTTGAGCACGCTGCCGCTCTGGAAAGAGGTCCGTTACGAGGGACTTCGCTGGGCGATGTCGATCGACCTCAACGCCTGCACCGGCTGCAACTCGTGCCTGGTGGCCTGCCAGGCCGAGAACAACGTGTCTTCGGTCGGCAAGGAGCAGGTGGCGCGCGGGCGCGATATGTACTGGTTGCGCCTGGATCGCTACTTCGTGGGCGAGGACGAAAACGATCCGCAGATCGCCTTCCAGCCCATGGGCTGCCAGCAGTGCGAAGAGGCCCCGTGCGAGAACGTGTGCCCGGTCAACGCGACCGCGCACAGCCCCGAAGGCCTGAACGACATGGCCTACAACCGCTGCATCGGCACGCGCTACTGCAGGAACAACTGCCCGTACAAGGTGCGGCGCTTCAACTTCCTCGACTTCACCAATCAGGTGCCTGAAACGAGGCGCATGCAGTACAACCCGAACGTCAGCGTGCGCATGCGCGGCGTCATGGAGAAGTGCACGTACTGCGTGCAGCGCATCCAGGAGGCGAAGATCGCGGCGCGTCGTGAGGAACGCGCGTTGCGCGACGGCGACGTGAAGACGGCCTGCCAGCAGGCTTGCGCTTCCGGCTGCATCAACTTCGGCGACCTGAATGACCCGACCAGCAAGGTCGCGAAGCTCGCCAAGCTCGACCGCCAGTACAAGGTGATCCCCGAGGTCGGCACCCAGCCGCGCACCAGCTACCTCGCGAAGATTCGGAATCCCAACCCGGAGATGCAGGGATGAGCGACCGTCCTATCGCGGCCATCGGCGAGCAGCTGCTCCTTCCCGAAGGCACGACCGCGCAATCGATCACCGACGCCGTCAGCCGCGTCACCGAGACCCGCGCGCCGCGCGGCTGGTGGTTCATGTTCTTGGGCGCCGCCTCGTTCACCGGCGTGCTCGGCCTGGCGATCGCCTATCTCGTTTGGACCGGCATCGGCGCGTGGGGAAACAACAGTCCGGTCGCCTGGGCCTGGGACATCACCAACTTCGTCTGGTGGATCGGCATCGGCCACGCGGGCACGCTGATCTCGGCGGTGTTGTTCATCTTCCGGCAGAAGTGGCGCACCTCGATCAACCGCTTCGCAGAAGCGATGACGATCTTCGCGGTGATCTGCGCGCTGATCTTCCCCGGCATCCACGTCGGTCGCATCTGGCACGCGTACTACATGCTGCCGATCCCGAATCAGATGGGCATCTGGCCGAACTTCAAGAGCCCGCTGATCTGGGACGTGTTTGCGGTCAACACGTACTTCTTGGTCTCGCTGCTCTTCTGGTACGCGGGCCTGATTCCCGACTTCGCGACGCTGCGCGATCGCGCCGTCAGCCGCGTGCGCCAGGTGGCCTACGGTGTGTTCGCGTTCGGTTGGCGCGGCTCGAACCGGCACTGGCGGAATTACGAGCGCGCGTATCTCATCCTCGCGGCCATCTCCACCCCTCTGGTCTTGTCCGTGCACTCGGTGGTCAGCTTCGACTTCGCCACCAGCGTGATGCCCGGCTGGCACACCACCATCTTCCCGCCCTACTTCGTCGCCGGCGCCGTGTTCTCGGGCTTCGCGCTGGTCATGACCTTGCTCATCATCGCGCGCTCGGTGTTCGGGCTGCAGAAGCTAGTGACCACGCTGCATCTCGAGCTGATGAACAAGATCATGCTCGTGACCGGCACCTTGGTCGGGTACGCGTACGCGATGGAGTTCTTCATCGCTTGGTACTCCGGCAACGAGTACGAGCGCTACGTGTTCATCAACCGCGCCACCGGACCTTACTGGTGGGCCTATTGGTCGATGATCACCTGCAACGTCATCTCGCCGCAGCTGTTCTGGTCGAAGAAGTTGCGCACGAGCATCCCCCTCATGTTCGTGGTGTCGATCTTCATCAACATCGGCATGTGGTTCGAGCGCTTCGTGATCATCGTCACCTCGCTCCACCGCGACTTCCTGCCGTCGTCGTGGGGCATGTTCAGCCCGACCATCGTCGATATCTGCATCTACTCGGGCTCGCTCGGCCTGTTCTTCACGCTGTTCTTGCTGTTCATCCGCTGGCTGCCGATGATCGCCATGGCGGAAGTGAAAGGCGTACTGCCGAACGCGCAGCCGGCCCACGCGCCCCATCAAGAAGCGAGCCCTTACGCGGTCCCAGCGGCTGCTAGCGCGGAATGAGGACGACACCGATGGCTTCTCCGACCACCCAGAGCAAGCTTCACAGCAAGGCGCGGCCCGCCCTCGTGTTGGCCGAGTTCGACGACCCGAACGCCCTCTTGCACGCCGCCGAGCGCGTGCGCGACGCCGGCTACAAGAATTGGGACGTCCACACGCCTTACCCCGTGCACGGCATGGACGCGGCGATGGGGTTGAGCGATTCACGGCTCGGCTGGATCGTGCTCGCGATGGGTTTGAGCGGGCTGGCCAGTGCGGCGGCGCTCATGATTTGGGCCAACGGCATCGAGTATCCGATCGTGGTCGGCGGCAAGCCGCCCATCTCGATCGCCTCGATGATTCCGATCTGCTTCGAGCTGACCATCCTGTTCTCGGCGCTCGGCTGCTTCTTCGGCATGCTCGGGCTGAACCAGCTGCCGCGGCACCATCACCCGGTGTTCTTCTCGGAGCGGTTCAAGGCGTTTTCGACCGACAAGTTCTTTATCTCCATCGAGGCGGCAGATCCGCAGTTCGACCCTGCCCAGACGCGCCGCCTCCTCGAAGGGCTTCACCCGACGTACGTCGAGCTGGTCGAGGAGACCCCATGAGTCGTCACCATTTCGCCTGCGCCCGTCAGCGCACGCTCCTGCTGGCTCGCGTCGCGCTCGCGGTGTCCGCTCTGGCGGCCGTCGGCGGCTGCCGCGGCGAGGTCTCGCACAAGCCGCCGATCGTCGTGTTTCGAAACATGTGGTTTCAGCCGCGCTACGGGGCGCAATCGTACAGCGCGTTCTTCGAGGACAAGCGCACCATGCGCACGCCCGTGACCGGCACCGTGGCGCGCGAGATGGAGATCGTGCCCACCATCGCCGACGGGCGCACGCTCGACGAACAAGGCTTCATCGATGCGATTCCCGGCACCGTGGTGCAGCGCTTCGGCGGCATGGAACGCCTGGTGCAGCGCGGCCAAGGCCGCTACGGGATCTACTGCACGCCCTGTCACGACGGCTTGGGCACGGGCAAGGGGCTCGTGATCCGGCGCGCCCAGAACCAGGCCTTTCAGCCGCCTTCGTTTCATGAAGAGCGCATCCGTAAGATGCCCGACGGGCAGCTGTTCCAGACCATCACGTACGGCTTCAACAACATGCCTGCCTACGGCCCTCAGCTGCCCATCGAAGACCGCTGGGCGATCGTCGGCTACGTGCGCGCGCTGCAGTTGAGCCAGGCAAACAGCAGAGAGGTCGAGCAGTGAGTCAAGCGCAACCACATCACGGCGACGAGGCGTACCGCCTGGATCCGAAGAGCTCCTGGGCGAACGCCTGGAAGTTGTCGGCGGCGGTCGCCGTGGTCGGCATCGCTGGCACGATCTTCATCGCCGCGACCGATCACGAGCGCTTCGCGTTCTCGTACCTGTTCGCCTACATGGCGTTCCTCATCATCGCGCTCGGCGGCGTGTTTTTCGGGCTGCTGCAGTACCTGACGAGCTCGGGTTGGAGCGTCACGATCCGCCGCACCACGGAGTTTTTGCACTGGCCGCTCTGGTTGTTCGTGATCTTGTTCGTGCCGATCGCGCTCAACCTCGACCAGCTGTACCCGTGGACGCAGGACGCGCACGCCGCGCACGCGGCCCACGGTGAGCATGGGGAGGTGCAGGGCGGCGAGCAGTCGGGTGGACGCCCGCTCGACCCCGAGCTCATCCCGATGGAGGGCGTGAACGAAGACGCGGAGCACCAGGCGCACGCGAAGGTGCTCGCGGCGAAGGAACCTTACCTCAACAAGACCTTCTTCTTCATTCGCGCCGCGATCTACTTCGTGTCCTGGGTGGTGATCTCGCGCAAGCTGTTCAAGAACTCGACGGAACAAGACCAGAGCGGCGATCCCAAGTTGACCGTCAGCTCGCAGCGGGTAGCGCCGGCGGCGATCGCCGTGTTCGCGTTGACCACCACGTTTGCGGCCTTCGATTGGCTGATGTCGCTCGAGCCGAGCTGGATCTCGACCATCTTCGGCGTGAACTTCTTCGCGCAGTGCATCGTCGCGCTGTTCGCGGTCACGATCCTCATCGCGCTCTCGTTGCGCGCGCAGGGCCACCTGAAGGACGCGGTCAACGTCGAGCACTTCCACGACCTCGGCAAGCTCCAGTTCGGCTTCTTGGTGTTCTGGGCCTACGTCAACTTCTCGCAGTACATGCTGATCTGGTACGCGAGCATCCCGGAAGAGACGACGTACTACCACAAGCGCTGGAGCGAAGGCGGCGACGGCTGGAAGGCGTGGAGCCTGGCCATCGTCTTCGGTCACTTCATCATCCCGTTCTTCGTCATCTTGTCGCGCAACGCCAAGCGCGCGCTGACGCCGCTCGGCATCGGCGCTGCCATCATCCTCTTGTTCCACTTCGTGATGGTCTACTGGCTGGTGATGCCTTACTACGGTGCGCGTCTGACCGAAGGGCCGCGCCTGAACCCGAGCATCGCCGATCTCGCGTGCCTGATGGCCGTCGGGGGTCTGTACTTTACGCTCGTCTTCTATCGCATGACCAAGCATCCGCTGATCCCGGTGAAGGATCCGCGTCTGGGTCGTTCGCTCCACTTCGTCAACGCATAACGCGGCTCGTCGCAGAGGCTCCTCGTCATGGCAGATACCAAAGGTTACGACGATAGTCCGCCACGCAACGGCGTCATCACCTTCTACACCGTGCTGGCGGTGGTCGTGCTGATCGGCGTCGACCTTCTGCTCAAGTCGTACTTCGCGAAGATGATGGACACCGAGTTCCACGATAAGGTGGCCACGCGCGGCTTCGAGCAGGTGACCGAGACCCGCGCGCGCGAGCAGCTCGCGCTCGAGAAGAGCGGCATCAACGACGCGATGCGTACCTTCGCCCAGCGCGGCCGCAGCGCTTCGCCGCTGCTCGCGCCGGAGAGCGGCGCCGGCAAACAGCCGGTGCCGGGCTGGAGCCAGCTGAAGCATGAAGCTCCGCCTGCGGCTGCGGCTGCTGCCCCTACACAGGCGGCGGACGTCGCGGCCCAGCCCGCCAATCCCAATGCCGCCGATGTCGCGGCGCCTCCGCCCGCGGCCGCTCCGAGCCCCGGCTCGAGTGCGATTGCTCCCGCCGCTCGCCCCGCGCCGGCTGCGCCCGCGCCACACTGAACGCCCATGAACGCTCGTCGTGCCCGCCTCGTCCCATTTGCGCTAAGCGCGCTGCTGAGCGTCTCGCTCGCGGCGGGCGCGCGCGCGCAGCCAGCGGTCATGCCGGCTGAGCTCGAGGGGGTCGACGTCCGCGAACAGCTCGATCGGAGCTTGCCCAAGGACGCAGTGTTTCGCGACCACACGGGCAAGCGCGTCCGGCTCGGCGACTATTTCGACGGCAAGCGGCCGGTGGTGCTGACGCTCGCCTACGCGAACTGCAAAGTCGTGTGCAGCATGGTGCTCGGCGCAGAGGTGACGGCGCTCAAGGAGCAGACTTGGACGCTCGGACAAGAGTATCGCGCCGTCACCATCAGCATCGATCCGCGCGAGACGCCGGAGATCGCCGCCAAGAAGCGCCGGCAGATGCTGGCGCTCTACGGGCGCGCCGAAGCGCGCGAGCAAAACGCGGGAGCTCATGACTGGGACTTCCTGGTCGGCGATGAGGCCAACATCAAGCGCGTCGCGGACGCGGTCGGCTTTCGTTATCGCTACGACGCGCGTCAGGATCAGTACGCGCATCCCGCCGTGCTGATGATCGCGAAGCCAGGCGGCGCGCTCGCGCGCTACTTGTATGGACTCGAGTTCGAACCGAACGACGTGCGTCTCGGTTTGCTCGAGGCGGCGCAGGGCAGGTCGATCTCCACCGTCGAGAAGATGATTCTCTATTGCTACATGTACGACCCGATCGGCGCCAAGTACGTCGTGGTCGCCAAGAATGTCATGCGGCTCGGCGGGGTCGTCACCGTCGTGCTGCTCGCAGGATTCCTCCTCATCATGTGGGGCCGTGAGCTGCGGCGGGCGCGGCGCAAACGCGTGTCCGCCTCCGTGGGGGCGTAGCGCTCCGTCAAGGTCGGGTTCGAAGCTCGCGCGCGCGAGCGAAGTGATAAGGTCATGAACGAAGCCACCATTCAGATGCCGCGCCAGATGTCGACGATCGCCCAGAACGTCGACAACATGTATTACTTCATCTACTGGGTGAGCGTGTTGTTCTTCGTCGCGATCATCGGCGTCGCGCTCTGGTGCATCTATCGCTATCACGAGAGCAAGCACCCGCACGCGACCCCGCCGGGCCATCACGACGTGCTCGAGCTCGCATGGACGTTCGCGCCGTTGCTCCTGCTGATCCCGATGTTCCACTACGGGTTCAAGGGCTACGTCAAGGCGATGGTCGCGCCGGAAGACGCGATCGAGATGCGCGTGCGCGGCAAGCAATGGGCCTGGGATTTTTACTATCCCGGCGACACGGAGCCGTCGCCCTCGGAGCTCGTCGTGCCCGTCTCGCGTCCGGTGAAGATGGTCATGTCTTCGCAGGACGTGCTGCACTCGTTCTTCATCCCGGAGTTCCGCGTCAAGCGCGACCTGGTGCCCGGCATGTATTCTTCCGTTTGGTTCGAGGCGCTCGAGGTCACTTCCAAGTACAACGCGAGCGATAACAAGGTTACCGGCGAGCCGCTCGACCTGTTCTGCACGGAGTACTGCGGCACCAGCCACTCGCAGATGTTAGCGAAGGTGCACGTCGTCAGCGCGGAAGACTACGCGGCGTTCATCGCCGGCAAGGATCGACCGCCGGAAGGCAAGCCGCTCGAGGTGGTGGGCGCGGAGCTCTATAAGAAGAACGCTTGCAACACCTGCCACACCACCGACGGAGCAGCGCTGGTCGGCCCGTCCTTCAAGGGCGTCTTCGGCAAACATGAAGAGTTCGAAGACGGCTCGAGCCTGACCGTCGACGAAAACTACATTCGCCAGTCGGTGCTCCAGCCTCAGGCGAAGATCGTGAAGGGCTTCGCTGGCAAGACCATGCCGACCTTCGTCCTCAAAGACTGGAAGATCGACGCCCTCATCGCTTACATCAAGTCGCTCAAGTAGTCGGAGACAGCACATGAGCACGGCAGCAGTCGCGGGCGAGACACCCAACTACCTGACTCACGAGACCGGCATCAAGAGCTGGCTCCTGACGCTCGATCACAAGCGCATCGGCATCATGTACCTGGTCGCGACGCTGCTGGCGTTCTTGGCCGGTGGCATCTTCGCGCTGTTGGTCCGTTTGGAGCTCGCGTTTCCGGGCGAGACCATCATGGGACCGGAGGCCTACAACAAGGCCTTCACGTTGCATGGCGCGCTCATGGTGTTCGCCTTCATCATCCCGTCCATCCCGGGCGCGCTCGGCAATTTCGTGCTGCCGATCATGCTCGGCGCGAAGGACGTCGCATTTCCGCGGCTCAACCTGCTGAGCTTCTACATCTACGTGATCGGCGCGGTGTTCTTGCTCTACAGCATCTTCACGAGCGCGGTCGATACGGGCTGGACCTTCTACGCGCCCTACAGCACGACCACGACGACTGCGGTCATCTCGACCACGCTCGGCGTGTTCATCCTCGGGTTCTCGTCGATCCTGACGGGGGTCAACTTCGTCACGACGGTGCACACCATGCGCGCGCCGGGGTTGCACTGGCGGCGTTTGCCGCTCTTCGTGTGGGGCACGTACGCGACCGCCGTGATCCAGGTGCTCGCCACGCCGGTGCTGGCGATCACGCTCCTGCTCCTCACGATGGAACGCGCGTTCAACCTCGGCATCTTCGATCCGCGCTTCGGCGGCGATCCGGTGCTGTTCCAGCACTTCTTCTGGTTCTACTCGCACCCGGCCGTGTACATCATGATCCTGCCCGGCATGGCGGTCGTGAACGAGCTGATCGCGACCTTCTCGCGGCGCGCGATCTTCGGTTACATGTTCGTGGCCATGAGCTCTATCTCGCTCGCGCTGCTCGGGTTTTTGGTCTGGGGCCACCACATGTTCGTGGCCGGCATGAGCGAGTTCTCGACCATGGTGTTCAGCGCGCTCACGTTCCTGGTGGCGATCCCCTCGGGCGTGAAGGTCTTCAACTGGACAGCCACCCTCTACAAGGGATCGATCTCGCTCAAGTCGCCCATGCTGTGGGCGCTGTCGTTCTTGTTCCTCTTTACGATCGGCGGCCTTACCGGCCTGTTCCTCGGCACTCTGAACGTCGACGTGCACTTGCACGACACGTACTTCGTCGTGGCGCACTTCCACTACGTGATGGTGGGCGGCACGGTGATGGGCTTCGTGGGCGGCCTGCACTACTGGTGGCCGAAGATGACGGGCAAGATGTACAACGAGCGGCTCGCGCAGATCTCTTGGGCGCTCGTGTTCATCGGCTTCAACATGACCTTCCTCACCCAGTTCGTGCTCGGCTCGCAAGGCATGCCGCGCCGCTACTGGGATTACCTCGAGCGCTTCCGCCCGCTCCACGGCTTCAGCTCGCTGGGCGCCTTGGTCATCGGCCTCGGCTTCTTCCTGATGGCCTTCATGTTCTTGAAGTCGCTATTCAGCGGGGAGAAAGCGCCGCGCAACCCATGGGGTTCGGTCGGCTTCGAATGGGGGACCACGACGCCGCCGCATCCGCACAACTTCGAGGCCACGCCCGTGATCCGGCGCGGTCCGTACGACTACCACCTGGCGACCGACGAAGAGCTGGCGACGACGTGATCGCCCCGCGCGCGAACAGATTGAAGCGCGCGCCGGCCGCGCGAGTGAGATCTGAAGCGCGTGCCCGCACGAGCGAAATAACGGAGCTTCCATGACGCAAGCAGCTGCACACGCTCACGGCGCACACGAGGCGCACGGCCATCACGGACCGGCGTATCTGGCGCACCATTTCGAAACGCCGGCCCAGCAGTTCGATGCCGCCAAACTCGGCATGTGGCTGTTCTTGGGCCAGGAGCTCCTGTTCTTCTCGGGGCTGTTCGTCTCCTATCTGGTCTTTCGTCTGTGGTACCCGCACGCCTGGTCCGTCTGCTCGCACGAGCTCGACTGGAAGCTCGGTACCGCGAACACGCTGGTGCTCTTGTTCAGCAGCTTGACCGCGGTGCTGGCCGTGCGCTCGGCGCAGCTCGGCGAGCGGAACAAGACCGGCATGTACATCCTGGTCACCGTGGCCTGCGCGCTGACATTCCTGGTGGTCAAGTACTTCGAGTACAGCCACAAGTTCCACGCGGGTCTGCTGCCGGGCCATTACTTCGCACCGGTCGCCGGCCACACGCACTCGAATGTCTTTCCGCCGGGCTCGGCCGCGTTCTTCTCCGTGTACTTCATGGCCACCGGCGTTCACGGCGTGCACGTGGCCGTCGGCATCGGCGTGCTGCTCTGGATCTGGACGCGCAACCAGCGTGGCGAATTCACGAAGGACTTCTGGACGCCCGTCGACTTGGTGGCGCTCTATTGGCACCTCGTGGACCTGATCTGGATCTACCTGTTCCCCTTCCTGTATCTCATCGACTGAGGCCCATCCATGAGCAGCAAGCACGAGAACATCAACCTGCACGAGGCCGACGGCCTCGTCCACGTGCACGTCCATCCGGCCTCGATTTACGTCAAGGTGTTCGTCGCGTTGGTGGCCCTGACGCTGACCACGGTCGCCATCTCGCGCGTTCACCTGGGCGAGTGGAACTTCTTCATCGCCGTGCTCGTCGCCACCATCAAGGCGAGTCTGGTGGCGCTGTTCTTCATGCACCTGAAGGATGACAACCGCTTCAACGTGCTGATCTTCGTAGGCTCGTTGGTCTTCATCGGCGTGTTCTTCGTCTACACCTTGAACGACACCGAGAAGCGCGGGCAGTGGGACGAGGCGTACGGCACGCGCGTTTCGCCCGAGACGGGCGAGGTCGCGCCGGGACGCGGTCAGTATCAAGAGATCGATCTCCCGGCCGGACATGGCGAGGAGCACGGAGCGGGCGGCGAGGGCGCGCACGGCGAAGGCCATTAGCGAGACGGCCCAGAGCCGCGCCACCCCGCAGCGGAATCTGGAAACGCCGATGCGAAGGTACGGTTGGCTCAAGCAGTTGGTGCTGGTGCTGCCGATCGCCGTCGGAATGGGTGGCTGCAAGCGCTTCGAGCGTAAGCACGTCCGAGTCGAGCAGCTCGCAGATCTGCCGTATCCGAGCTGCCATGGCCAGAGTACAGGGGCGGGCGAGCTGCTCGCCCAGGAGTACCTGCGCTCGGGGCCGACCCACAACGACAAGCACATCGTCGAGCGCTACGAGCTGCGCCGCCGCGATTGTCTGGTCACCGTGACGGTCCGTCAGGAGTGGCCGCTCGGCACGACCGATCTCGAGGCCGTCTTCGATCGCGAGCTCGTGCCGTTGCGCATTTGGAAGCGCATGACGATCCCCGGCTTAGCGAACGCCGGCACGCGGGCAGAGATTCGTAGGTACGAGCTGCGGACGGATCCGGTCGGCATCAAGCGCCGCGAGCCCGACGGACATATCAGCTTCGAGCAGCTGAAGGGCGGACGTCCGCTCGCGGTGATCGGTCCCGGGCGCGGCCTGCTCTCGATTTGGTTGCGCAGGGCTCAGCTCAAGCCGGGTCAGAAGCGGCGCGAGCTCGCGATCGACGTGCGCGCGCTCGAGAAGATCGAGCCGGTCACCTTGCTACGCGAACCGGACATGAACCACCCGGAGCTCGGTAAGATCCGCGTGTACACGTTTTATGGACGCGAGACCGTGTTTGCAGACGAACGCGACGTCGTGGTCGGTGATCTCGCGGGGCTGCGCCCAGATCGCCTGCTGCACACGCCTCCGCCGCCGCCGATACCGCTGTTTGGACCGATCGATCCGGTGCACACGCCCTGAGCACGCACCCAAACGAACTTACCTGCGGCCGGCGGCGGGCTACGCCGGGCGCCCGTCGATCGCGTTCGTGTCGCCGCCGAGCCAGGGCGGCAAGGGACAGTCGAGCGCGTCGCAGGCAGCCACGAGCAGGGTGGCCTCATCCTCCTCGACCAGCGCGTCTGCGAGCGCGCAGTGAGCGAAGGCGTCCACGACTCGCGCGCGCGGCTCGGGTGACAGGGTGCGTAGGGCAGAGAGCGCTTGGGGCACGCCGCGCAGCAGCCCCGGCGCGCGCGGCAGGGGGACGAGCGCCAAGTCCGGCACTCGCGCCGCCCCCGCCGCGAACGCGCGCGCCGCCTCCGCGTCGCTTTCGTGTCCTGCATACGCGAGCGAGCTGAGCAAGAGCGCGAGCTCGTCCCGCACCGCCCGCAATGAGCGCGTGCGGGCCATCGAACGGCGGCCCGCGTGCGACTCCTGCTCGATGCGGGCCCGCAACGTTTCGGCGAGCACACACTCGAACAGCGTGAGCTTGCCGTCTGCGGCCACCAGCGCGTCCAAGGTACGTGAGAACACCCTCCGCTGTTCAGGGCTCAGCTGGCGCAGCGCGGGCGCGAGCAGACGCACCATGGCGAGCACACGGCCGCCGTGCAGCGCGCGCACGCTCGCGAGGTAGCGCAGCGCTTCCGTCTCGAGCGCAGGGCTCGATAGCTTGGCGATTTGTCCGCGCTGGGCCGATAGAATCGTTGCGTCGGCGGAAAGCAAACACGCGTACACGATGGCGCATGCGCTGAACGGACTCTGCGCTCCGTCGCGCAGCGCAGCCGGCAGACTGGCCAAGACGTTTCGCCCGCGCGCAAGCCCGTCTGCAGACAGCGCGCCAACCTGCGCGACCACGTGCTCGGGTGCGACCGGCGGGCCCGAAGGGAAGGGCGCGAACGCGGGCAAGGACTGCTGCTCGGCCTCCGCGAGCGCGCGTTGTTCCGGCTCACTGCCCTCCAAGGCGGGAAATTGCCCGTCGAAGCTCGGTTCGATGCGGCGGATGCGCTCTTCGAGCGGAGGGTGCGTGGCGAGGGGACCGGGGCCGAAGAGACGGCGATGGATGTCTCCAAAGAACAGATGGCTGGCCTCTTCAGCGCGCAGGGAGCGGACCGACGCGCCCGCGGGCCAGCCGCCGATCTTCTTGAGCGCGCCCGCGATGCCGCTCGGGTTGCGCGTGAACTGCACCGCGGAGGCGTCTGCCAAGAACTCCCGCTGGCGGCTGATCGCGGCGCGAATCAGCTTGCCGAAGAATTCCCCGACCAGGCCGATCAGAAAGACCCCGAGCCCAGTCAGAAACAACAGCAGCGTGATGCGCCCGTCCTGGCGCTCGCGGCGCCGCCCCAAGCGCGGAGCATCCGTCATGCGCATCAAGAGCCGTCCGAGCAGGCTGACGCACACGATGCCGAAGACCACGCCCATGAGCCGGATGTTGAGGCGCATGTCGCCGTTCAGGATATGGCTGAACTCGTGCGCGATCACGCCCTGCAGCTCGTCGCGCGTGAGCCGCTCGAGGCTGCCGCGCGTCACCGCGACGACGGCGTCAGCCGGCGTGTAGCCGGCCGCGAAGGCGTTGATCCCCTGCTCGCCATCGAGCACGAACACCTGCGGCACCGGGACGCCGGACGCGATCGCCATTTCCTCGACCACGTTGACGAGGCGCTTTTCGAGCGCATCGCGTGGGCTCCCGCTCACCAAGCGGCCCCCCAACATTTCCGCGACCCGCGCACCGCCGCCGCGCAGCGACAGCACGCGCAGCGAGCTCGCGCCCGCCACCACGATGAACGTCCCGAGCAGCGACACCGCGAACAGGTCCGGCTGCCACGGGCTCGGCGCCAAAGCGACGTGGTGCGCGAAGTATAGCGCCCAGAGCAAGCCGTAGACGGCGCCGCTCATGGCGATCACGCCGAGCGCCATGAGAATCAGCAAGAGGCGCGTGCTCTTGCGGGCCTGATCCTGCCGCTCGAAGAAGTCACGCATGTGGGCGCCGCGCTCGACTTCGGGAGGTCAGGAGAACGAAACCTTCGGCGCGCGCCGCTCCTCGGCGCTCTCGGTAGCTTCGAGCAGCGCGGCCGGACCGAAGCCGAACATGCCTGCGAGCAACACGGCCGGGAACACCTCGCGCGCGTTGTTGTACGTGGTCACGGCGTCGTTGTACGCCTGGCGCGCGAACGCGACCTTGTTTTCGGTCGAACCGAGCTCCTCCATCAGCTCGCGCATGTTCGTGTTGGCCTTCAGGTCTGGGTACGACTCGCTGAGCGCCAAAAGGCGCCCCAGACCTGCGGTGAGCGCCCCTTCGGCGCTCGCGAGCGAGCGCATGGCCGCCGGATCGCCGGGCGCTTGGCCGGCGGTCTGGGCCGCTCCATACGCTGCGTTGCGCGCGCGGATCACCGCCTCGAGCGTCTCGCGCTCGTGCTTCATGTAGCCCTTCGCGGTCTCGACCAGGTTCGGGATCAGGTCGTAGCGGCGCTTGAGCTGCACGTCGATCTGCGCGTACGCGTTCTTGTAGCGATTGCGCTTGCCGACCAGGCCGTTGTACGTGCCGATGAAGAACAGCGCGAGCAGCACCAGCACCACCAACAGTCCGATCGCGACCGCCATGCGCCCTCCAGGTTTCAGCTTGCCGGCAGGCCAGGATCTAGCCTGCATCGGCAGTTTTAGGCAAGCCGCCGCGAGTTGCGTCGGGGCCGGGCTGACCGCTTTCAATTCGCTTCAGGCTCGCGCTCGCCAAGATCGAGGCCAGCCTCCGGCGCCATGAAGTCGTTTGCCAGCCATCGCTCATGCGCGTCCGCTGCGGGTCTTTCGCCCACGAAGAGAAACAACCCGGGCGACAGGTAGGGATACGACCGTTCCCGGCTTTGCTCGAACTGCTCGTGCGCCGCGCGCATGCTCTCGAGGTAAGAGTGCGAGCGCAGCGCCGTCAGGCGTCGTTCGATCTCTTCCCTGACGTCCGCGTCTTGCACGGTCCCGTAGAGCTCTTCCAGGTGGCGGATCGCCTGTTCGGTGCGCCCGAGCTTGTTCAGCAGATCGACGTTATTGATCGCGAGCCACGGCGGACCCGCGCCGAGCCGCGCCGCGGCTTCCAGGTGGGGTGCCGCGCGCTCGAGCAAGGCCTGCTTCTTGGCGCGATCGGTCTCCAGCGGCGCGAGCTCGAAGCGTAAGAGGGAGCCGTAGTCCCAGTGCAGCTCGCCGTCGTTGGGCCAGCGCTTGACCGCCCGCTCCAGGTAGCTCGCTGCGCGCAGGCCGTTGTCGATGCTCACCGCGACTGGACGATAGATCGCAGCCGTGGCTACCCAGGGATACGCGGCGCGGAAATCGGGGTCGAGCGCGAGCACGGCGTCGGCGTACTCGAACACGTACTTGACCTGGCCGCGGTGCACGAGCTCTTCCCCAAAGTACACGAGCGACTTACACCAGATCACATCCGCCAGCGCTTGGCGGTAGCCGAGGCTCAGCACCGGCAGCCAACGGGCGCTCGGAAGGTAGTAGCGATCCTCATAGCGCTGCCCGCGCTGGTGCTGCTCGACCGCGACGAGCCGAACCTGTCGCGTCGTCCACGCGAGCGCGAGCGCCGCGAGCAGCACGATGATTCCCCTCGCCATGCGCGGGTTATCGTATGCGCATGGGCTTGGCCGGGACAACAAGGTCGCGCGCGCGCGCCGCATGGAGCGCGCTGGCCGCGCTTCCCTTGCTCGTGCTGGTGGCGTTGTTCGCGTATGCGCCCATCTTTGCGGTCGATTTTTTTTGGCACCTGAAGC
>CAZYWR010000112.1:0-6862 GCA_964651185.1 uncultured Polyangiales bacterium | reverse complement strand
CGTGGCGCTCGGGCTCTTGATCGTCACGCGCCGCGGGATCAAGCGTATGGAGCCGATCTACCGCACGCTCCTGCTCGGGCCGCGCGACGAGCCGCACGTCCCGGGGCCGCCGATCCCGGCCGTCAGCGCGGCCTTTGCCTTCCCCGAGCGCGCGACTTGGCTCCTGATCGCAGCGGCGGAGCTCGTGCCGCTGATCGACGCGCTCGGGCTCTACCCGGTCTCGGGCCTCGCCGGCTGGGCGCGGCTCGCGGTCGATCTGCTGATGATGGCGATCGCGGCCGCCGGCTCCATGCCCTCGATCGTGCTCTATCGCTCGATCCTGTGGCGCTGGCTCGGCCGGCTCCACCCGCGCGACGTGCCGCTCGCCGCGGACGAGCGCCTCGCAGATCGGCTGGCGCTCACGGTGGCCGTGCCGGTCGCCGTGGTGGGGACGGCCGCGGTCGTGGTGTTGTCCTCGCACTTGGTGGCGCTGCGCACGCGCGTGCTCCCGCCGATTCAAATGGGCGCGCTGTCGGTCGAGCTCGACCTGACCGCAGCCGCGCTCGGGCTCGGGTTGATCGTCGCGACCACCGCGCTGGCGTGGTCGTTCGCGCAGCGCCTGGGAGGCGCCCTGGCCGAAGACGTCGACGCCCTTCGTAGCCAGATCCAGCGCCTGCACCGTGGTCAAGGTCCGGACGAGCGCGAACCGGAGCTCCTGTTCCGCAGCCTCGTACACACGCCGGACGGCCAGCAGCTCGCGCGCGCGCTCTCCGACCTCGCCGCCCGCTTCGCGAAGATGCGCGCCAAGGAGCGCGAAGGCCGGCTCGCCATGGAGGAGGCACAGCGCCTGCGCACCCAGTTCCTCGCTTCGATGAGCCACGACTTGCGCAGCCCGCTCAATTCGCTGCTCGGCTTCGCCACGCTGATCGCGAGCGGCGTGGAGGACCCGATCACGGACGAACAGCGAGAGAGCATCCAGATGATCACGCGCAGCGCGCGCGACCTTTTGCGGCTGGTGACCAACATCCTCGACTCCGCGCGGCTGGAGGCGGGCCGGCTCGCCCTCAACCGCGCCTGGACGCCTGCCAGCGACATCCTCAACCAAGCGCTCACCGAGGGCCGCCGCATGCTCGGCGACCGCCCGCTCGCGATCGAAGCGGAGTGGCCGGCCGAGCTGCCGCGCGTCTACGCCGATCAGGACCGCGTCGTACAAGCCATTCTCGGACTCTTCAGCCACGCCATCCACGCCAGCGAGCGCGGCACGATCCGCATGCTGGCCGGGCTCCATCAGGGACCGCCCGGGCCGCCCGAGCGGCACCTGCGCGTCGACGTCATCGATCAAGGAGCCGGCATCCGCGAGGCCGACCAGGCCACGCTGTTCGAGCCGTTTCGCGAGATCCAAGAGCCCTCGGGGCGGCGCATCGGCGGGCTCGGTCTCGGCCTCGCGCTGGCGCGCGCGCTCATCCGCGCACACGGCGGCGACGTCTGGTTCGCATCGACCCCCGGCCGCGGCACCACCTTCACGGTCACGCTCCCGATCGCGAGGCCTCGAGAGGCGGAGGCTTAGCCGAGTCGCCACCGCGACGCGCCGTCTTGCTCAGGTGACCATCAGAGACTACCTTCATGTGGTGAAGGTCGTCGGCGTCAAAGCGCTTAAGGCGAAGCTGTCCGAGTATCTGCGCGCGGTGAAGGCGGGCGACGTCTTCTTGATCACAGAGCGGGACGAGGTGGTCGCAGAACTTCGTAGTGCGAACCAGCCTTTCCTGAGCGATGCAGAAACGAGCTCGCTGGACGCTCTGAGCGCGACCGGAGAGGTCACCCTCCCGGCAGCTCCAAAGCCGGGATGGACGTGGCGCACCGCGGGCCTTGGCCTGGCGGCTCCCCTTGCCTCCGACCTGCTCGAGCATGTTCGCCAGGATCGACTTTGACATGGCGCGAGCGCTCTACGTCGACACCTCGGCCGTACTGCGCGCTGTTCTTGAAACGGGCACGACACCGGAGGTCGAAGCTGCCATCGCCGCCACAGACGTGCTCGTGGTCTCCCGTTTGGCGATCGTGGAGAGCGCACGCGCTTTGATCCGCGCCGTCGAGTTGACGCGAATCAACGAATCGCAGCATGCCGCTCTCGAGCGAGAGCTCGAGCAGCTCTGGGATCGTTGCGCAATCTGGGAGCTGAGCCGCACGATCTGCAATCGTGCCTGCGCCGTGGCTCCGAGAAGCGGCCTTCGTACGCTGGATGCGCTTCACCTTGCGACGTTTCTGGAAGCGCGCCGCCGCCTCGGCGAGCTCGACCTGCTCACGACCGACGATCGACTCCGGCAGGCCGCGGGCATCGCCTGACCGTACCGCGAGCGTCTTGGCCGACCGGCGTGGCCGCCGGCGGGGGCTACGTCGACGCGGTCCTCGCGCATCGGCTCGCCCTCGCGCAAACTTGGAGGCCCATGCTGCGTACCTCGATCTTCTTGCCGCTCGCATTGAGCGCCGCGTTGGCCCTTTCGGCTTGTCATCGCGAGCCCGAGGTCCCGCTCGCCAACGAGGTCACGATGACCGTGACCGACAAGGGCTTCGAGCCGCCGAACCTGCGCGTGCGCAAGGGCGAGCCGGTGACGCTGACGATCACGCGTACGAGCGACGCGACGTGCGCCACGGATGTCGTCATCGACGAGTACGGCATCAAGACGCCGCTGCCGCTCGGTCAGGCCGTGGTCGTGCGGTTCACGCCCAAGGAGAGCGGTGAGCTGAGGTACGGCTGCGCGATGCAGAAGATGGTGGGCGGCGTCATTCGCGTCGAATAGTCGCGCCGCTCGCGTTTGGTCGGCGGATTCACGAGTCGGCGAGCAGGAGCTCGAACGCGCGATAGGCGAGGTCGTCCACGCTCCACGTGCTGGTGCCCCCGGAACCGTTCACGCTGCGCAGCAGGAAGCCGCCGCCTTCGCGCTGTTCGAGCCGACAGCCCGGTCTCCCGAGCAAACGCTTGCGCGGCTTCTCTTGGGTCTCGGGCTCGGCCACGACGAAGTGAATCAGCGGTGGCCCTGCCCCGACCCGGTGCGAGTAGAGATGCACCTCACGGTCCGGAAGTGCCAACGTCATGAAGCTCATGAACGGCCCATCGGGGTCGACGTTGATGGGCGGATGGCTCGGCCACTTCACCTCGACGCGGATGCCGCCGTTGCGCTCGAGCTCCGCTGCGCGCTCGCTCACGACTTCGCGCACGAGCGCCATGACCAGCTGCGTCTGCTCGTCGTACCAGGCCACGAGCTCACGCACGTTCTCCGTGCGCTCCCGCTTCTGTTGCTGGCGCCGCGAGAAGCCCTGAAACAGCTTCTCCCACTGCTTGCCGTTCACGGTCGACCTTTCTGGCCCACGCCTTCGCACCATCATGCGGCAACTCGCGACACTTGTCGCGGCCCTGCCGAGGCCTCGATACCGCCATCCACCTACCGCAAAAACGAAGGGCGACGAACCTTGCGGTCCGCCGCCCTTCGGAAGCTGGCCCCTAAAGTGGACCAGCAGGGCAGGGTATCACCCGGCCTGGCGCCGCGAGGCGCGGGTCAGCTGACGCTGACCTCCGGTGAGGGGCCCGTCGTTTCGTGACTGTGCATGTGGTGCCAATCCTCCCCCGGCGTAAAGCCGGCGCCCCGATATCGCACGGTACCTGACCGTAACCTGCGGAGCGTTCCCAGAAGTGAAGAGGCGTTCGCCTCTCCAAGTCAGCGCGGCAGGATCCCGTCAGGATTCGGACCAGCCCGGGGCTCTCGCCCATCCGCCGGCTCTCTCTCCTCGAATATAAAGCAAGTGCCTACGCCGTCCATAGTTCCAAGCCAAACGCGCGTGAGCGAACGCGAGCGTCACAGGCATGACGCAAGTGTCACATGCGGACTCTGACGCACTGCGTGCGAGCGAGCGGAAAGCGCCGCCGAGTGGACGACTACACTTCGGAACTCGGCTAAGACGGAATCGAAACAATACCGTGGCTCGCTCTTTGCTTTCGTACCGCGCGGAGGCGACCCATGCCCAACGTGATCCCCCCGCAAGAGGCGGCCGCACAGCTACGCCGGCGCGCCGCGCGGTTGCTCCGCAAGAAAGAGCCGCGCAAAGCTGCGCTGGCGCTGCGCGAGGCGACCGCGCTCGATCCGAGCGGCACCTCTTACGTGCGCCTTGCCCACGCGCTGCTCGCCGCGGGCAAGCGCGAGGAAGCGCTGCAGGCGCTCAAGCAGGCGCTCTACTGCTTCCGCTACGACGACATGCGCGGGCGCGCACGCACCGTCGCCCGACTCATTCTCCAGATCGATCCGACCGACGCTGCGGCGCTGCGCAGAGCCGCATAGCGGGGGTTCAGTTGCTGGCGCCGCTCGCGGGCAGCTCGCCGATCGCGATACGCGCGCGCCGCAGAGCGAGATCGTACGCGCGCTGCGCGCGCGGATCGCGGCGCGGATCCACGACGCCCCACTGCGCCATGCGCTCGAGCGCGCTCTTGTGCATGTCGAGCTTGGCGAGCGTGCGCTCGTCGCAAGCGAAGTGCGGCACCGCGGTCTCGAGCGGCTTGGCGCCGAGCACACGCGCGCAGCGGACGAGCGCGAGATCCGCGGTCGCCAGCGCATCGAGCAGCCGCCCGCTGTTCTCGTAGGCACGGGCGAGCTGGTGCGCGAGCTCGGGCTCTTCGAGCAGCGAGGCGTCGGCCGCCCGCAGCACGTGGATCGCGAGCTGGGGGTAGCCATCGGCGAGGTAACGCTCGCTCAACGCGCCCAACGCGACGGCGTCGCCCGGACGGCGCGCCGCTTCGTCTTCGAGCGCGCCCACCTGCGCCATGTCGTGCGGCGTGCCCAGGCGTACCGGTGCCTGCACGTAGGTGCCGAGCCACACCAACGCGACGAAGGCGATCAGCACCAAGTTGACTCGGATCTCCAACGCCGCCTCCCGTCTTCACGCACGACGCGCAGACACTTGCTGCAGACGCGCACAACCGGCGCACCGTCGAACGCACCCACGCGCCCCGAGGAGCGCGCGCAGACGGCCCTGGATCGAGCCGCTGCGGAGCAGAGCATATCGATCCGAGAGGGCGGTGAAAACAGCGGGTTGCGTAGGCGCCGCAACAGAATTGGCGCGATTACGCACGCAGGCTGGAAAAGCTCACAATGGCGCGAACCGAGCGCGCGCCGCTCAAGCCATGGCCGCTTCGCGCGGCTTCTTCTTCACGGACTTCGGCAGCAGCGCGTCGGCGAGCTCGGCCGCGCGATCGGTCGCCTCCCAGGTGAACGTCTTTTCGGTGCGGCCGAAGTGGCCGTAGGCGGCTGTCGGGCGATAGAGCGGGCGCAAGAGCTTGAGCTGGTCGATCAGCGCGGCCGGACGGAAGTCGAACAGCCCCTCCACCGCCTTCGCGATCTTGGCATCTTCGACTGCGCCGGTGCCGAACGTGGTCACATACACCCCCACGGGCTTCGCGACGCCGATGGCGTACGCGACCTGCACCTCGCAGCGCCGCGCGAGTTTCGCGGCGACGATGTTCTTGGCCACGTAGCGCGCGTAGTAGCAGGCGCTGCGATCGACCTTCGACGGGTCTTTGCCGCTGAACGCGCCGCCGCCGTGCCGGCCCATGCCACCGTAGCTGTCGACGATGATCTTGCGCCCCGTCAAGCCGCAGTCGGCGAACGGGCCGCCGAGCACGAAGCGGCCGGTGGGGTTGATCCAGAACTTCGTCTTCTTGTCGATCAGCCGCTCGGGGATGGTGGGCTTGATGACCTCTTCGATGACCTGCTCCTTGAGCAGCTTGTATTTCACGTCTTCGGAGTGCTGCGAGGAGATCACGATGGCGTCGATGCGCGCCACACGCTGCGCGTCGTCGTACTCGACCGTGACCTGCGTCTTTCCATCGGGCCGCAAGTACGGGAGCTGTCCCTTCTTGCGCACCTCGGTCAGACGCTTGGCCAGCTTATGGGCGTAGCTGATCGGCGCCGGCATGAGCTCGGGCGTCTCGTCGACGGCGAAGCCGAACATCAATCCCTGATCGCCGGCCCCCTGCTCCTTGTAGAGCCCCTCCCCCTCGGTCACCCCCTGGGAGATGTCAGGCGACTGCGCCTCGACCGCCGTCAGCACGGCGCAGGTGCTGGAGTCGAAGCCCATGTCGGAGCTCGTGTAACCGATGTCGCGGATCGTCGCGCGAGCTATCTCCGCGAAGTTCACCGAAGCCTTGGTCGTGATCTCGCCCGCCAACACCACGAAGCCGGTCTTGACCAAGGTCTCGCACGCGACGCGCGCCCGCGGATCTTGCGTGAGGATCGCGTCGAGCACGGCGTCGGAGATGTTGTCGCAAATCTTGTCGGGGTGACCCTCGGTCACCGACTCGGAGGTAAACAGGTAGCCCATAGGTGTCCATGCTTTTAGACGCATGAACGTATACGGTCAATGGCGCCCGGCAGCTTTTTCAGTCGGGCACACGCCGGCGCGCCGGCAACGCGCCCCAGCGCATGATCGTATCCGCGCGAAAGTGCGCGTCGTCGCGCTCGGGATAGTCGACGTTGTAGTGCAGCCCGCGACTCTCGCGCCGAAACGCCGCGCTGGTGGTGATGAGCTCGGCGACATCCGCGATGTTGCGCAGCTCGAGCAGATCCATGGTCACGAAGTGCCGGAAGTAGTACTCGCGGATCTCCTCTTTGAGCAGCGCGATCCGGCGTGAGGCGCGCACCAGCCGGCGCTCGGAGCGCACGATGCCGACGTAGTTCCACATGCACCGACGCAGCTCTTCCCAGTCGTTGGCGACCACGACCGCCTCGTCGCTGAGCGTCGCCTCGCCCGGATCCCAGGCGGGCGGATCGGGCAGCGGCTCGCCGCGCGGCGGCGCCACCGCACGCGCCGCCCGATGCCCGAACACCAGACCCTCGAGCAG
>CAZYWR010000111.1:0-6008 GCA_964651185.1 uncultured Polyangiales bacterium | reverse complement strand
GACCCGGCGCACGCGGACCCTTCGGGCTGGTACCAGCATCCGGCTGGCAAGGTCGCGGCGCGCGCCGAGCCCGCGCGCATGGCCGAAGATGGCATCGACCCCGAGGTGCGGGGCTGAGAAGGCCGCTTTGAAAGCAGCAAGTGGGAGGTGTCATGTCAGGGCGCGCACGATGCAGCAGGCGTGCACGGTGCGTTCGCCTCGGGCGCGAGTCCGCATCGGCAGCTGCACGTCCATGCCTCCACGCGTGCCGAGCTTACGAGCAAGTGCGGGAGGTCTGCACTTGCGCCTTGTGCACGCGCCGCCGTGTGAACCACCCAGCGAGCAGGGCGATCGCGAGCGCCACGGCGAGCGCTTCCTCGACGCGTGTGGCGCGGCCCATCAAGCTCGCGAAGCCGGCGCCCAGGCCGTAGCCGGCCGCCGCGCTGCTCGCCGCCCAGAGCAGCGCGCTCAGCGTGTTCAGCACGAGAAAGCGCCCGCCAGGATAGCCTGTCGCGCCGAGCACGACGGGGGTCACCGTGCGCAAGCCGTACATGAAGCGAAAGCCGAGCACGAACAGCGTTCCGAACGAAGCCGTCCAGCGCTGCACGACCGCGGCGCGCGCAGCCATTGCCGGCTTGCGCGCCAGCAATCCGCGGCCGAGCCGGTGCCCCACCCAGAACCAGACTTGGTCGCCGAGCATGCTGCCCACGAAGCCCGTCGCCATGACGAGGGGAAGCGAAAGCAGACCGCGGTGGGCCATGGCGCCGGCCGCGAGCATCACCGTCTCCCCCTCGAGCAGCGTGCCCAAAGCCACGGCCAAGTAGCCCCAGTGCGCGATGAAACCCTCGAGCATCCAAAGAGCCTAGCGCCAAAACAGCGCCACACGTCGAACCCCTTACGAGAGCGGGGCCGAACGCTCGAACGGCAGCTCCAAGATGAAAGTCGCGCCTCGTCCGGGCCCGTCGCTATGCACGCGCAGCGAACCGCCGAGCTCTTTGGCCGCGAGCGCACCGCCGTAAGAGCCGAAGCCGTGGCCATTGGCGCGTGTGGTGAAGCCATGGCGAAAGATGCGGTCAGGTCCTCGGCGCGATGCCGATGCCGTCGTCGCTGACTGTCAGGTCGATGCGGCCGTCCACGGCGGCCACCCGTAAGTTTCAAAGCGGGAGCGCGTCGAGCGGCGGGGGATCGCAAGCGCGCAGCGCGTCGAGCGGCGGACACTGGGGATTTTGGTAGGGCGTGAGCGCAGGCCAGTACGGGATCGGCTCGAATGTCGGACCCGCGCCGTCGTCTGCCGGCGCGGCGCACAGCGCCTGCTCCGGGGCGATCAAGCCATCGCACGCATTGCATGCGAGCGGATCGGTGGCGCCGAAGCTCATCGCGCTGACCCCCGCGCACAGGCTGCTGTAACGGACCGAGCCGTGCCACAGCTCGCGCGCAGCGGGGCCCTCCGTGCCGCTCCCGGCCCCGAACCTCACGTGGTCCCAGAGCGACCAGCGACCGACCAAACCGCCGAGCACCATACTGCCGAAGATCTGACTCTGATCGACGCGGAGCGGATCGTCCGTACATGGAAGGAACAGCGAATCGCGCACGAGCGAGCTCGCGAGGAGCAGCGCCCCACAGCGCGCGAGCTGCAGCTTCGAGACGTCGAGCTCGGCCATGCTCGCGCGCCGCACGTCGAGCGCCAGGTCGCTTCCGTGCAGCTCGACTGCGGACAGGCGCTCCGCCTTCAGCGCCAGGCCCGTGAAGCTCGCCACTTCGATGCTCACTTGCTGCGCGATGAGCTTGACGTCGCGGAGCGCGGCGCGCGCCACGCGTGCGGTGCCTGCGAAGTCCGAGAGCTCGAAGGCGGAGGCGCGCAGGTCGGAGAGCTCGAGCTCGGACGAAGCTTCTCCGCCTTGGATGTACACCGCCGAGAGCGCGCTCTCGCCGGCGAAGCGCACGCTGATCGGACCCTCGAGCGCGAGCGTCGTGCGCGTGAGCTGCGCGCCGGTGAGCTCGAGCGTCATGGGCTGCGCGGCCTGGATCGCGATCGCGGCGTCTTGCGCGGACAAGCCCGAGATGTTCACCGTCGCGGGCGCATCCGCCCGCAAAGCGAGCTTGACGCAGCGGAGGTCGCGCTGCGGTGGCGCGAAGCCCGGCGCGAGTTCCCAGCTCAGTTCGCACATCGCGCCATCGCTGGCGAGTTGACCTGGGCAGGAAGCAGGGTCGGCGCGGCACGGCGCGAGCGTCAGCGGTGTGGCGACGATCGCTGCCGGCGTCGGCGCGGCCGCCGAACAATCGGGCGGCTCGTCGGGGCATGCGAACGAAGACGGACTGATCGCGAGGTGATCGACGATCGGTCGGCCGAGGCCGTCACAGCCGGAGCTCAGCACCGCGAGCCACGCGCGTGCGCACCATCGGCGAGCGCGCCACGGAGCTCGGGTGCTCATGGTTCGGCCACCTCGAGCACCCGGAAGATCACGCGACGGTTTTGTTGGTGGCCCGCTTCGCTATCGCCGCTTTCGACGAAGCCGGAGGCGCCATGGGCAGCGAGGATCAGCCGCTCCGGCGCGACGCCGTGCTCGATGAGCCAGGCGCGCGCGCGCGCCGCGCGGCGGCGCGACAGCTGGTGGTTGTACCGGGCGTCGCCGCGCTCGTCTGCGTAGCCCTGGATTTCCACGCGCCGCAGCTCGGGCCGCGTACGCAGCGTGTGCGCGACCTCGTGCAGCATGGCCACGCCGAGCGGCTCGAGCGCGTCGGAGTCGAACGCGAACAAGACGGGCGCGAGCAGCTCGACGCGCGGCGGCGCGGGCAACGCGCGCTCGATCAGCTCGAGCACGTCGGGTGTGGCGTCCGGCAGCGGCGTCGGCGGCGTGGCGGGCGGGCGCGCCGGACGCCGCGCTTCGATCGGCACCTTGGCGACGTGTGCAGGCTTTTCCTGAGCGAGCTGGACGCGCAGCGCGAAACCGAGCCAAATGTACCGCGCATCGGTCGATAGACCGGGTCGGTTCCATTGCACGAGCTGTCCGTATCCCAGCGCCGGGCCGAGCGAGACCTGCGATCCCACCGCGACATCGAGGCCCGCTTGGAGCGCCACGAAGGGGCGCACCGACGCCCCTGTGACGCCGGCGCCGAAATCGATCCCGAGGTAGGGCGAGGTGCGGCGCGCCACGCGCAGCGTCGGGCCGACGCTCAGCGCGAGCAGGCCGCCGTTTGCGCGCTTCGAGGCGAAGAACCAGCCTCCGTGTAGCGCCGGGCCGACCTCGAGCCAGGGGTAGAGCGCGTAGGCCGCGCGCAGCGCCGACAGCGCGCTCGGCCGGTCGAAGCGGAGCGGGCCGACTTGGCTCGCGCTGACCATCAGCGCCGCGGCGGTCGTGGCGCGTAGACTGAAGCGCGCAGGCTGCGCTGCCGCGCTCGCGTTCACTGCGATCACCCCGAGCGTGAGCCATACGTGCGAACGAAGGCTGCTCCAACGCGCGCGTCCATGCGATAGTCGCCCCGCCACACTACGCTCCTCGCGGCGCCGCGCGCGCGAACTTTCGGGTACGCTCGATGGGTGTCTACGATGCGGCGCTAGCTTGGGAAAAAGTGTGAACGCACGCGTAGGACGTTTCGCTCGCGCGCCGCGCTCTGGCGTCGTGCTGATCGTCGTAAGCTGGCTCGCCCTGGCGCCTGCCGCGCCTGCGCGCGCCCAAGGCGCTGCGCTGCGTCGCCCGGCGCTGCACTGGGTGCGCGGTCCGGGCGCGTCGGGATGCGTGGACCCGCGTCGGCTCGCCCAGCGCGTCGAGGAGCTGGTCGGCCCGGTTCTGGTGCGCGCCCCGGAAGCCGAGCACTCGATCGAGGGCTACGTCGAAGCGCGTGCAGCGCGCGAGCCACAAGATGAAGTGCGTACAGCGCCCGAACCGCAAAATGAAGCGCGTCCAGCGCGCGAGCCGCAAAATGAAGCGCACAGCGCCGGGCGCCGTGTCGGGGCGGGCTCAGCACGCGAGCCAGGCGGCGGGCGGCCGAATCTACGCGTCAGCGTGCGCGTGGTGAGCGCTTCCGGGCAGGTGCTCGGAGAGCGCGTGCTCGAACAAGCCACGACCACGTGCAGCGCGCTCACCCCGGCGATCGCGTTCGTGATCGCGATGATGATCGATCCGGGCGTGGCAGCGCACGGGCTGCCAAGCGAGTTGGTCGCGCTTTTGGGGGAAGGCGACGCGCCGGAGGAGAAGCTGCTCGACGAGCTCGAGCAGGCGCCCCCAGTGCCCGCCGTGCATCCGCCTCACGCTCCGGTCGCGCTTCGACCCGACCCCCCGCCGCGTGCCGAGCCGCGCTTTCAGGCTGCGACGCTCGTCCGCGCCGCGTATCGTGAGGCGCCGCGCATTTTGCTTTCGGGAGAGGCGCGCCTCCTTTATGTGCTGCGCGCGCCGCTCGCGCTGGCCGGCTACCTGCGCGCCGGCACGCAAGCGGGCGAGCATCACGCCGGGACCGCGGCCTCCGTGCGCGTCTCGGCTTACGATCTCGGCGTGACCGCGTGTGCCGGTCAGAGCGCGGGGCCGACGGTGCGTCTGCACGGATGTGCTGGGATCGAGCTCACCGGGGCCTCGGCCAAAGGGCACGGCTTTCGCGACGACGAACGCACCTTCTTGGTGGCCGCCGGCTTGGTAGGGCAGTTCACCGCACGTGTGCGCATCCACGGCGCGTGGGGGATCGCGGCCGTGTTGAGCGGCCGTTATCTCATGAACACCCGTCATTTCGACGCCGTCAAGTCCGACGGGACCCATACGATGTTGTTCCGGCTGCCGAACACCACCCTCGGCATTGCGCTCGGCCCGAGCTACGAGTTCTGATTTTTCCGAGCTCTGGGCCGCTTGCCGCCACTCATGGTCGACGAGGACGCTTGCCATCTTCTGCTCGCACCCCTGACGACTTCCGCGCCCTGTTCGACCAGCACGTCGACTTCGTGTGGCGCGTGCTGCGGCGCCATGGGGTGCCGGAACGCGAGCTCGAGGATGCCTGCCAGGAGGTCTTCCTGATCGTGCATCGCAAGCTGGCCGAGTTCGAAGGGCGCTCCAGCTTGCGCACCTGGGTCTACGCGATCGCGTCGCGCACGGCCCAAGTCGCGCGCCGTAAGGCGCACCTGCGCCGCGAGCTGCTCGAGGCCCCGCTGCGCGAGCCGCACGCCGAAGCGACCCAAGAAGAGGCCGCACATCAGAAGCGAGCGCTCTCGTGCGTCGAGTCGGCGCTCGCGCAGCTCGACGCGGACAAGCGCGAAGCCTTCGTGCTGTACGAGCTCGAAGGCATGAGCGTCGCGGAGGTGGCGAGCGCGCTCGGCGTGCCCGAGAACACCGCGCTCTATCGCTTGCATCGAGCGCGCGAGGAGGTGGCGCAGCGGCTCAAGCGCGCCGCCTTCCTCTCGGGAGTTCGTGCGCTGCGCGTGGTAGGAGGCACAGGCACATGAGCGGTTGGGGCGATCCGCCGCGCTGGCTCGAGAGCCCAGGGCTCGCCGATGACGTGCGTCGCGAGCTCGCGGCGTATGCGGAAGACGGCCCGAGCGTCGCGGGGCGCGCGCGCATGCGAGCCCAGCTCGAGGCTCACATCGCAGCCGGCGCACCGAGCGGGGCGACGATGGCTCGAGGCGCGACAGGCGCCGGGACCATGCTCAAGGCCACTCGCTTCCTGAGCGGCGCGCGGGCCACGCGCGAGGCCGGCGGCGCCCTGAGCGCGACTGGCGCGGGCACGGTGCTGAAGGCCGCTAGCTTGGTCAAGCTGGCGCTCGCGGCGGGGGCGCTCTGCGCGGGCGCGGCCGCTGGATTCGCGCTGTGGTCGCAGCTCGCGCCGGGCTGGCTGCCGCCCGCCGCGCACATCTTGGTCCCGGTCGAGCCGCTGTCGGCGGCGAGCACGCCGCCGAGCGTGCGCTTTTCGTCGTTGCCTGCGAGCGCAGTCGCGCCGGCAGAGATCCGCGTGGAGCCAGCCAGCGAGCGGAGCCAGCTGGCCAGTCGCCCGTATGCCGATGCAGCGGGCGAGCTCGCGCTGCCGTCTGTGGGCGGGCCGGCGCCGATGCG
>CAZYWR010000110.1:0-2144 GCA_964651185.1 uncultured Polyangiales bacterium | reverse complement strand
GATCCAGCGCGCCGACCACGTGCAGCGCGAGCCGCTCGTGCGCGTGCTCGCCCACTTGTTCCAGCACCAGATCCACCACCGCGGTCAGGCCCACGCGATGCTCGCCAGCACGGCCGTGCAGCCGCCGCAGCTCGACGAGTTCTTCCTCGCCGAAGAAGCGCCGCTGCGGGCCGAGGAGCTCGCAGTGCTCGGCCTGCGCGAGGCCGACATCTGGCCCGGCGCGCTGCGTGCGTGCGCGGCCGATAGGACGGAAGCGTAAGGTCGGCAGCCGCTGGGCGCAGGTGTAACACGCCCCTGGGGGCTTCCGCCGAATCGCTACTACATCGGCGAAGTACTGCGTAGGCGCCGTAGGGGACCCGCTGCGGGCGTCACTTCCACGGGTTGAGCACCGGACCTTCGCGCGCTCGTAGTCGCCGCCTTCGGTCCCGACGGCGGCTTCGGGACACGTGCTGCGGAGCGCGCGCGGTGGACGCGTGGTCTACGTCGGCGGCGGCGACAACTACGTCTCGTGGATTCACATCGAAGACTACACGAATGCCTACGTTCACGCGCTCCAGGGGGCAGCGAACGGTCGCGTCGTCAGTGTCGTCGACGACGAGCCCATGTGTTCACGCCGATCGATGGAGATGCTCGCCAGCGCCGCGAGCGCCCCCTCCGCCCCGCGAAGCGCCCCCAAGATCGCGGCGCGCTTGGCCGTCGGGCCCGTCGCGGTCGGCTGGACCACACAGTCTGCTCGATTGAAGAACGACCGGGCAAAACGTCTTTTGGGCTAGCGGCCGCGCTTCCTCTCCATCCGCCAAGGATTCGCGCATGTGTTGGACGCCTTGCCGGCGTGATGGGAGTTCGTGAAGCCCGCTGGCCAAGCTCGGCTACAGCCGCGACGGTAAGAGCGACCGACCGCAGATCGTGTTCAGTCTCGTATGCGACGAGTGCGGCTGCCGATCGCGGTCGGGTATTCGAGGGCAACACCGCCGACCCCAAAGCGCAGCCGAACGGGCGGGCGCGTCTGCTCCCATCGCTCGAGCGCGGCTTGCTCGGCTCGACGACGGTCGCTCAATTCAGCCCGTGAAGCGCGGCTACGTGCGCGATGAGCATCGACGCGGCGTCGACAACCAGTCTGTTCTGTAGGCGCCACGTTTGCCGCTGATTCGGGTCGGCCCATGCAATCATCTCGACCGGTGTCCGGCATACACGTAAAGATTGCTCTGGCCACCCGTAAAGAAAATAGGATCCCTTGCCGTTCACCTTCCGGCGTACGGGTCATAATCCCGCGCGCCAAACCGCAAAAGCACCGTGTCGCGATCGCGCAGACCGCCCGCAAACCCGAACGGATGAAGGTCCTGCAGAGCCCTCTCTTCCCGGACCAGATTACCCTACTCATCGAAATCGAGCGAATGCACGACGACGCCGTCGCACGCACGCACGCACGCACGCACGCACGCACGCACGATGCGTCGCGGAGTTCCGAGATGGTCTGTGATCACGCGATATAACACGTCGGGTCCGCCGATTTTCTCCACGATGTATTCGGGTACGTTGGCGCGCGTTCCGTAAACGTAGATCGCCTCGACCAATCCCGCTGCATCGATCTGAGCGACGGGTCGTAGGCCATCGAGGTAGAGCCAGCCCTTGTCGAGCGATCCGTCGACGAGACGTCCGATGCGACGGCCCTCGGCGTCGAGCAAGTACCGGATGGTGCTGCCGTCCGCGAGAGCGACTTGTCGCAGCGAGCCTCGCGCGTCGTATTGAAACGTTTCGACTCCGTGACCACAGCGCTGGACGCTCATGCCGGGGCTCGAACTGCACCTCAAGGCCGACGCGGCGCCCATCATGCGCCACTTGGCTGCACGACTGTGCCGCGCATTCGCTTCGCTCGTGACTCCGCACGCGGAGCCGATGCGTGAGTCACGCGCCTGTGGGTCTGGTGTGACGCGGGTCCCGACGGATGCGTTCGATGGGCGCGTTTCGGCGGCGTGCGGGCGAGGCGGCACGAGCGCCTCCCGCGTCGGCCTCAAGGATGCTCGTGGCGATGCAGGTCGGGCGCCGGCGTCGCGAACCAGGCTTCGACCAGGCGCACCCAGAGCGAAGCGCCGAGCGGGATCAGCTCGTCGTTGAAGTCGTAGCTCGGGTTGTGCAGCATGCAC
>CAZYWR010000109.1:0-7747 GCA_964651185.1 uncultured Polyangiales bacterium | reverse complement strand
CCCGCCTCTTCGTTTGCAGGCCACGGGGGCTCGATGGCGCTAGTTGGCAATGAAAGGGACGATGGTGAGTTCGGAGCCGGCACCTTGCGGCTGAGGAGATCCCTCACGTCCGTTCGGGATGGATGAGAGATGGGTGCTCAGGATGGCCGAGAAGTCATCGGCGGCGTGGCGAAGACTGTGGTCGACTGCTTTCGCTTCCGCAACAAACTTCGGCCTCGAAGTCGCGCTCGAAGCGTAACGCGGCGCCCTTCGGCAGCGCCGCGTTCGCCCAGGCGAGCTGATGGAGCTCGCGCGGCGACAACGGTATTTTGAGGCCCTAGTATGAATCGAGCGCGCGATCGAGCGAGTGCTTCGAGCATCGCTGTCTTATTGCGAACTCGACGCTGAAAGAAATCCCGACCGACCCAAAGCGCTCGAACTTTACACACGCGCCTGCAACGGTGGCTTCGTGCCTGCATGCGCCAACGCCGGAAACCTGATGACACGGCGGCCGTAGCAGGATCAGCGGCTGCTCGGACCGCGGCGGACCTGCACGAGCGCGTTCCGTGTACTTGCAACGCTTCAAGCGCGGAGCCGCGCTCAGCGCGGTCCGCAGATCGAAGCGCGAACCGTTAGAAGCGGCTCACCAGGTGGCTAGGTCCACGTCGGCGGGCCCTGGCCATCAAAACCATTACAGACGTCAAGCCGGCGACCACTCGCGGCCGGTTTCGCAGTCGATGTGGCGTAGGGATAGTTTGCCGTCTGCGATCTCGAGGACGCCGAAGTCGATAGGCAAGTGCATGCGGCGTGGTCCGATGGAGCCGGGGTTGAAGACCGTCAGACCCTTGTCGTGGCCGATGAACGGGACGTGGGAGTGGCCGCAGACGATGAGGCGGGCTCCTATTTCGTGCGCGAGCTGGGCTGCCTCCTTGCGCACGCGTGGGCCGGCGACGGCGATGTGCATGAGTAGCAGCGTGAGGACAGTCTCGTCGGCGGACTGCAGACGGATGGTGATGCCGTCGGGCAGGTCATGGGCGCGTTCGTCGATGTTGCCGCGCACAGCGAGCAGCGGGGCGATCGCGGATAGCTGATCGAGCACGGCGAGGTCGCCGATATCGCCGCCGTGCAGGATCGCGTCGACCTTCTGTGCACGCAGCAGGCTATGCGTGTTCGGGTGCGGTTTGCTGTGCGTGTCCGCGACGCAGGCGACCCGCAGCTTGCCGTGGCGGAGCGTGAGCGAACGCTCGTGCTGAACCCAGGATGCCACACGCGTTGTCGCTCGAGCTCGACCCATTCTTCATGCATAGCACCCTGCGCGAGCTGACGCAGACGCGGCCGTTCCCGAGGTGGCGGCGAACCACTCAGAGCGACCAAGTCGCCCAATACGCGGTGCGGTCGACCGTATACGCGTAGAGCAGGGTGTTGCCGTTGCAGGCCGCGGCGACCGAGTCGCCCTTGCATACCGGCGTACTCTGAATGCTCCACGCGACCGTGAGCTTGTTCGCGTCGAGCTGGCCTTTGCTGTAGTAGAGCGTACCTGACTTTTCTACGAAGGCGTGCACAGTCAGGTTGGGTCCGAAAGCTACCGCCGTCGACGATTGTGGACTCCAGACATCGCCGTCGACATCGATGCCACCTTGCCAGATGAGGTCATCACCATCGAGCACGGCGATCATCATGCGGTCGGCACAAGAGATCAGGACATACTTCCCTGAGACCGCGACCTGCGGAGACAGCAGCATGGACCCGTCGAGATCGAACGTTCCGGATGCGCCTTGGACAGGGCCCCAGATTGCACTGTGACCCGCCCGAGGTCTTGCGCCTATGTCTCGGCGGCTCTCGCTCGCGCGACGAGATTCGAGACGGACTCGCGACAATCGTCGGCGTCCTACAGATGTCTCCAGACGCTCCTGCAGCGGTGTAAGTCGCCGGGTCACCCGCGGCGCCCAAAAACAGTCGCTCCCTGCAAGCTTCGGTGCCGGAACTCCATCCCAAATGGGAACGCACGCCGAAGACTTTCCGGATCGAACGCCGCATAATCTTCGTCGTGCCGCTCGATGAGACCCCGTATACTTAGCTCTTCGAGGTCGTCGATGGCCGGATCGCTGGCGTCCCGCTCGTGGGAGACTTCTCCGGTAGCGCGATCAACGTGAGCATTCGGTCGATGGAGCGCACGACGCGCTCGGTCGAGCTCTTTGCGCCCGAAGTGCGCCGGTAGTCGGCTGCAGCTTCATCGGGTTGGAGGTTTCGTCGTGGCAACGGCTCTCGAACATGTCGTGCAGGTCAATGAAGGCGCGAAGGCGATCCGAAAGTATGCCTTCGAGGTCAGCCTGAGTGCACTGGGCGCGATCGTGCGTAGCACCCGCTCCGGTACGCATCTGCGTGGCTTCAACGAAGTCGCCATGCAGATGCGCGACTGGAGCCGCAGCCTCGAAGGCGCGGTACTCCAAGTGACCGTGCTCAGCGCCGAGCGCGTTCAGCGCGTGAGCGACCTGGCGCGGCGTGCGCGAATGGCAGCTCTCCTTGAACAAGCGTGTCGTGAAACCTCGGCGCGCCCCCTCCTGGCAGAGGCCATCCGCGTCGAACAGTTCGAAATCGCCAACCAGCGACGGAAGCTCGAGACCGCAGGAGGAGCCTTGGGGATCGCGCTCGACACGATTGCGCAACTCGGATTGATGGCGAGCGTGCTTTCGCGTGCCGCCTTAATCGAAGCCGCCAGCGGCACCGACGCGCAGCGGCGGGAGCTCACGATCGCGTCGCAAGAGTTCGCAGGGTACGCCGAGAGAGTCAACGAGGCGATCGCGGAGATCCGCGCACGCCACCGGAGCGCATCCACATGAAAAAGACGACCGTCATCTACACGGCCGGCGATCACACATGGCGCGTGGTCGCCCGCGATCCCGAGCGTCCGAGCCATCTGATCGATACCAACGAATACGTCGTCTCGAACGGCGCGGAGGCGATCCTCACGGACCCGGGCGGTCAGGAGATTTTTCCCGCCGTATTCTCCGCACTCAGCGTGGACTTCGATCCGCGGCGCATCACACATATCTTCTCGAGCCACCAAGACCCGGACGTGATTTCTTCGCTCGCGCTGTGGCTCGCCTTCAAGCCGAGTCTGCGCTGCTACGCGAGCTGGTTATGGAGCTCGTTCATTCCACATTTCGGCGGGAACCCAGACACGATCATCGACTTGCCCGATGAGCCGACGACAATCCAAGTCGGCTCGCAGACCCTGCAGACGGTGCCCGCGCATTACCTACATTCGTCGGGGAACCTGCAACTCTACGATCCCGCAGCCAAGATCTTATTTGCCGGCGACATTGGCGCCGCCCTGCTTCCGGCGGATGAGCACGGGCTTTTCGTGAAGGACTTCGACCGGCATGTCCGCTACGCCGAAGGCTTTCATCGCCGCTGGATGGGCTCCGAACAAGCAAAGCTCGACTGGTGCGAACGGGCATCGCATATGGCGATCGACATGTTGTGTCCGCAGCACGGAGCCATCTACCAGGGTGCCGACGTGGGGCGATTCATCAATTGGCTTGCCGATCTCAAGATCGGCAAGCTTCGGACCGGCACGCAGCGTTCGTAGCAAGCGTAAAAAGAGGCCGTCAGAGCTTCGCGCGCGCTGCGCGCCGTGTACACGACCTCAACGCTTCCCAGCCACTACGGCCTTGATCTTCGGGATCAAGCTCGCCTTAATCTCCTGGACCGCCTGCTCAGCGTTCTGGCCTTGGTTCGGCTTGTTGACGTATCCGCTTGCGCCGGCCGATAGCGCGGCGATGGTGGCCTCGGAAGCCAAGCTGGTGACCGTGCTGAACATGATGATAGGCGCTTTGAAGCCGCTCGCGCGCAGCGCCTTGACCGCTTCAACACCGTTCATTTCCGGCATTTCCACGTCCATGATCACGACGTCAGGACGGAGGTCCGCGATTTTCGGAAGCGCGAGCTTACCGTTCACGGCATGACCGACGACCTCCAGAGTCGGATCTTCTCCGAGGCTGACCGTCAAGAGGCGGCGAATGAGAACGCTGTCGTCCACGATGAATACGCGAAGCTTGGCCACCGGAGCTCGTCTCCTTTTACCTGACTCGTTGCGCGAGTACACAGGTCATCTTTGGTCTCGAATTATTCGGACGTGATCGCGTCAAACTTGAGCTAGACCGTCGTCAGCGAACGCTTTCGTGATGCGTGAGGTGCCGTCCGTCAGCCGCATGACCGGACCACGGCTCCTCCATTGCCATCGCCCAGCGCGGCGCGTAGCCGCAGCATCTCCGTCTTGAGCGACTGGGCTAAGTTTGCGAACTTGTCGCTCTCGCCGGTTTTACCCGCGAGCTCTAGCTCCTTAGCGAGCGCTGCCGAAGGTCCTGCGCAAATAAGCTGCAAGGCGCCCTTGAGGCGATGCGCTGCAGTGCGCACCGCCTCAGCATCGCCGCGCGCGACCGCCGTTTCGATCTCGCCCATCACCTCCTCCTGCGTGGAGATAAAGATCTGAATCAGATTCGCCATAAAGCGCGGGTCGCCTGAGGCGCGCGCCAGCAGTTCTTCACGAGCCAAGGCAGACGGCTGCGCTGGTTCACACTCGACGAGCGGAGCGCTTGCCAGCACCGGCAAGTCTGCGCCCGTGAAAGCGCTCGAGCCTGACGCGTAACGACTCAGCATGTCTGTGAGCGCCCCTCCGTCGACGGGCTTGGCGATGTAGTGATCCATACCTGCCGCGATGCACTCGTCGGCGTCCCCTTTCATCGCGTTCGCGGTGAGCGCGATGATGGGCACCCGCCGGCCCCGCACGCGTTCGAGCTCGCGGATGCGCCGGGTCGCCTCGAGTCCGTCCATCTCGGGCATCTGCACGTCCATGACGATGACGTCAAAACTGCCGCCTTCGTACGCAGCCAGACCGCGCGCGCCGTTCAAGGCGTGAACGACGCGATGACCGTCGCGTCGCAAGAGCGCGCAGAGGAAGTGCGCGTTGATGGGATGATCCTCGACGACCAGCACGCGCAAGGGAGGCAGCTTGGCCCTCGGCTCGCGGGCGGGGAGAGACGCATATCGAGTGGTCACCGGACTATGAATGATCGGCGCGGTGAGCACCCGGAGCAAATCGGAGCGCAGTACGGGCTTATCGACGGCGAACTGGAAGCCAGCTTCACTGAGGACCTCTCGCCTCAATCGTTCCTGGCCGCGCAGAAGGACATAGCGCGCAGGACATGCCGTCAGAGAGTCGCTTAGCAAGCGCGGCAGCTCGAGCCCGCTGTGTCCCTGTAAGCCATGGTCGACGAGCGCGGCGTCGAGGCGACGTTCCAGCTGCGCCGCCGCGGCGCCAGCCTCGCCCAAGGTGGCGGCGGCGAGCACGCGTGCACCGAGGTGCTCGAGCTCCGCGCGCAGGAACTCGCGCGCCAGCGGATGATCGTCGACCAACAGCACGTGCTGGCCGGCGATCGAGGACTCCGCCGGCGAGAGCAGTCTGGGCGGCGCCGAGCGCAGAGGCAGACTCAAGGTAAAACAGCTGCCACGATCTAGCTCGCTCTCCAAGGTCAGCTGTCCACCCATGAGTGCAGCGAGCTCACGACTAATCGTCAGGCCGAGCCCCGTACCGCCGTAGCGGCGCGTGGTCGAGCCGTCCGCCTGTTGAAAAGCGTCGAAAATGTGCGCCTGCTGATCCTTTGGAATGCCGACGCCAGTGTCTTGCACGGCGAAGCAGAGCCGCGTACCTGAATCTGTGGGCTGCAGAGAAACGCGGACCGCCACGTGACCGGCGGTCGTAAACTTCACGGCATTGCCGATCAAGTTCGTCAGGACCTGCCGGACCCGGATCGGATCGCCCAGGACGCGCGCCGGCACGTCGGGGTGGACACTCACCACGAGTTCGATGCCTTTGGCGTGCGACTTGAGCGCTGCGCTCTGTAGGCTGCCGCGCAGGACGTCTTCGATCGGCAGCTCGATCTCTTCGACCTTGAGTTTTCCAGCTTCAATCTTCGACAGGTCGAGAATGTCGTTGATGATCTCGAGCAGACCCTCCGCCGAGGCGTGCGCGGCGCCCAAGTATTCTCGCTGTTCGCCGGTGAGCTGCGTGTCCAACAGCAGCTGGAGCATGCCGAGCACACCGTTCATCGGCGTGCGAATCTCGTGGCTCATGTTGGCGAGGAACTGCGACTTGCTGCGCGACGCTTCGAGTGCCGCCTCGCGCGATCGGATGATCTCCTCTTCCGCTCGCTTACGCGCGGTAGCGTCGTGTCCGTTGGCGAAAAACAAGGACTTACCACCTGAACCGATGCAGGTAAGCGTCACGTCCGCGATGACCAGCGCGCTATCCGGCCGCTGGTGCGCCCACTCGAAGCGGTGCGATCCGTGCTCGAGCGCGAGCGCCAAAACCTCTCGGCCTTTGTAGGCGGAGCGGCGCCCGTCCGGCTGTAGACGCGGCGAGAAGGCCGCGAGCGTCCGCCCCCGAAGGTCGCGCTTCGACTCGGCGCCGACCAAGCGCACTGCACTCTCGTTGCACTCGAGGATGACGCCGCGCTCGTCGAGCATCATGTGCGCGTCGCGCGACTGCTCGAACAAGACAGAGAAGCGCTGCTCGAACAGATGATCGCTGCTGATGTCGGAGACCGCGCCCAGGTAGCGCGTCACGGCGCCGCTTTCGTCGCAGACCGGGACGACCCTGACTGCAACCCAGACGTCCTGACCGTTCGCGTGACGATAGCGAAATTGCAAAGTGCCCTCGCTTCTGTCTCGCAGAACCGCCTGCCACTCGCGAAACACGCGCTCGCGATCACTCGGGTGGAGGGCGCTCGCCCACCCATCCCCGAAGGCCTCCGCTTCGCGGCGGCCCGTCATCTCGCACCAGCGATGGTTGACGAACGTGCAGCGACCGTTCGGATCGGTGCTGAAGATGCCGATGGGCGCCTTCATGCACAACGCACGAAACAGCTCCTCGCTGGCGCGCACCGCGTCCTGCGCAAGTTTGCGCTCGGTCGCATCGCTCTCATCGACGAGAATGGCAGGCCTGCCGGTGGCAGGATCGATCGTGCACCGCCCTGCCAGCGCGTGCCAGCGGACGCCGTCACGTGTGACGACCGCGTAGTCGCCCTGAAACGATCCTCCCTCGCGAGCCTGACGCAGGATCGAAGCGCCGAGCGCGCGATCCTGAAAGCGGCCCACGAAAACGTTATCCGGGTCGTTCATCAGACCAAAGCAGCGCTGCGCCGCTGGGTTCTGCATGATCACGGAGCCGTCCTGCGCGAACAGCGTGATCAGCACCGACGTGTGCCGCAACGCCTCGACGCCGCGCAGCTCGAGCGGCGGCAGATCTCGCTGCTCTACGTGAGTCCCAGCGACGAACATACCGAGCCGACCGTCCGGAAACCGTATGCCTTTGGCCGTGCACAACAGCGTCATCGGTTGGCCGAGTGGATAGAACGTCCACGGCTCGACGACCGCGCGACCGATCGCGAATTGCTGCTTCAGGTGCGCGAAACGCGCGAGCGTGGACGGCGAAGCATTCGCGTCGCGAGTCGAGAGCTCGGCGATGCTCTGCGCGCGCCACGCGGTCAGGCCCGCCCGATTCGCCCAAACGATGCGCATGCGATCGAAGTCGAAGATCCACAACAGCTGATCGCAGAGGTCGAGCGCGACTCTTTCGAGGTCCGTCGTAGAACCAAAGACCGAACTGGCCGCGTGTTCCGCTTCGATCATGGACATCCTCATTATCGCTCGTTCCGCCTGCGCGCGACCATCGCAGGTTTTGCGCTGCCCGCGCGCCGCCCGCGCA
>CAZYWR010000108.1:0-5124 GCA_964651185.1 uncultured Polyangiales bacterium | reverse complement strand
GCGGAACCACCGTCACGATCGTGCTGCCCGTGCGTTCGGGTCCCCGCTCAGCCCGCCCCCCCAGCGTGCAAAGATCCTCTGCAGGCCGGGGCGTAGCAAACTAGGGCGCACCGCTAATTTCTGGTTTCTGATCGTACAGGTGCGAGCGGCCGCGAATGTCGAACGCTCGGGGCCGCTCATTCATGAGGTGGCGCGCTTGCGCTGGGCGCCGCCGACTCGTTGGCTTGCGCCACGCGCTAACGTTAGTTGGTCTCCTTGGCGGGCTCGTCGCCGGCGTACCCGATCGCCTTGAGCTGCTCGCGTAGCGCTTCGTCGATATTCGCGTTCTCGCGCTCCAGCTTCGTGCCCTGCCCCTGCTCGCCCTTCAGCCAGCTGCGCCGGTCGCGCGACCCGAGGAACTGACCGAGCACGATCGCCGCATACCGGTGTGCGATAGGGTGGCGCCCACGCTCGAGCTCCTTTTGCTCGGTGGGATCGCTCTCCAGATCGAAGAACGTCTCGTTGAGCCCGCGCAGGATGAGCTTCCAGCGCCCCGCTCGGATGACGCGCCGATCGTCCAAGAAGTCGCTGAACGCGACAGGCACGGCCGGCGCCGGGCCGCCGCGTAGCCAGGAGAGCACGCTCTGATCCTCCAACGTATTGGGGCGCGTCACGCCGGCCGCTTCGAGCACGGTTGGGAAGATCGACATGCTGCTCGCGGCCTGCGTGATGCGCACGCCCGCAGGCACCACCCCGGGCAGCCGCACGAAGTACGGAATCCAGAGGAGCTCCTGGTACACGCTGTGGCCGTGGCCCCACGATCCGTGCTCGTCGAGCTCCTCGCCGTGGTCGGCGGTGATCACGAAGACCATGTCGTCGTACAGCCCGAGCTTCTTGAGCCGGTCGATGAACAGACCGAGGTAATGGTCGTGGTAGCTGACTTCGCCGTCGTACAGGTCTTTGAGGTACTGCTTATCGGCGTCATTGAACGTGACCTTCGGCGGCACCCGCTTCGCCTCGGCCAGCAGGTCCGGCGTCTTGCGCGGCGAGACCTGCCCTTTGTACTCGCCCTTCTTGTACATGCTGAGAAACTGCTCAGGTGGATCGTAAGGGACGTGCGGATCGATCGTGTGGACGTACGCGAAGAAGCGCTTGTCTTTGTTCTTCTCGATCCAGTCGCCTGCCTCTTTGAACACGTTCTCAGCGTCCGTGCTCTTCTTCTCGCGGATGTAGTTCGTGTAGTAGTCCCAGCCTTGGTTGAACCCAAACTTGTCGGACACGTAGCCGTTGGCGATGAAGCTGGCCGTGCGAAAGCCCGCCTCTTTGAGTGACTCGCTCAGCAAGGTGGCGCCTTTTGGCACCATGGCGCCATCGGTCTTGGCGCCGTGCGTCGCGGGATAGAGGCCGGTCAGCACCGATGCCGTGGAGGGCTTGGTCCAGTTCTCGGGAGCTTGCGTAGCCTCGAGCACGCCGCCCTCTTTGGCCAGCTGGTCGAGCACCGGCGTCTTCACGCGCGTGCTCGGGTTGAACACCTTGAGGCTGCGCGCGCGCTGGGTGTCGATCAGCACCAGGATCACGTTCTTCGCGGTCTTGCTCGGTTTCTCGAGCGCCTTCTTGGGGAGCAGCAGCGCCGGCGTGCTCCAGGCCGCGCGTCCGGTGCCGACGTCACCCTCGACGCGCAGGTCGATACGCGCGACCTTGCCCGCGACGGACTTCAGATCGACCGACTCGTCGCGCCAGCTGTTGTTGAGCTCGGCTTGGAACAGCTCCTTCGAGGCGCCCCCCTCGGGCGTGACGATGACGTGCGCCTTGGCGCCCTTCGGCGCCTCGCCCGACACTCCGACCCCGAAGCCGAGCTTCGCATCCTTGGGCACGTCGACGTAAAACGAGAGCGTCGTCGGCGAGCGCACGGCCAGCGCGCGCCGCTGGACGCCGCCCACCGCGAGCTCCGTCCGCAGCTCGCCGTAATGCGGCGGCACGAACGCGCCGGCCGGCGCGCCGCCCTTGATGACACGCACCGAGGCGACCGCCGCCGCGCGCGCTTCGCCGTCGACCATGGTCGTGCCGCCGAAGCGCAAGAGCAGGCGGTTTTCGCCCGCGACCGTGCGCTCGGCCGGCACTGCCACGTCGTAGTCCTTGAACTCGCTGCCCGCGAGCTTCACCGCGCCGAGTGCGCTGTTGTTGATGTAGGGCGTCACCACGGCCGTGCCGATCGGCTTGATGCGCAGCCGCAACGTGAGCGGCCCGGCCTTGTCGAGGTGGAAGTACACGCGACTGCTGTCGCCGACCGCGTAACTGAAGCGATCGGCGCCGCTCGCGCCCTCCTTGCCCCAACCCGAACGCCAATCGCCGTAGGTGAACTTCTGGCGCGCCGGCGTGCCGAACTCGATGTAGAGCCCCTGCTGATCGATCTCCGCGAGATGCGCGTGCTCCCACAGATCGAAGTGCTTGTCGTGATCGAGGAACGCCCTCGGCTCCCCGCTCGTGGTGGCCGCCGTGTCGGGCCCGGAGCTCGCATCCACGCTCTTCTTGTCACATGCAAGTGCAATACAGATGCAGCCAGCTATCGTGAGCAGCGGTGCGGCGCGCTTCATGGAGGCCTCCTCGTGAGCAAACGCTCGACACGCGCCCGCTCGGGAACCGGGCGCGGCGATAGCACGCACCGGATCTCGTCACAATGCGTGCCTGAGCTCGCGGCCGAACTCAAGCGCGGTCGCGTTCGGACACGTGGACGGGAGCGTTCACGTGGATCGAAAGATTGTCGAAGCGCGCCTGCGCGCGCGAGATGGCGGGGATGCATTTACTTCCGCAGCACCCACGTCCTGCCGGGGTGCACGGTGACGAAGCGATAGCTGATGGCATCGCCCCGCTTGATGGCAAGTTCGTGCACGCCCTCGGGCAGCGCGAGCTTCTGTGGCGGCGGCCCCAGCTCGCGATCGTTCACGAAGATCGTCGTCCCCGCGAGCTCGGGCGTGGCCTCGACCACCAAGAGCGCGCGGTCGGGCCCGACCGGCACCGTCGCGTCGAGGATGCCGTCGTAGACCGCGAAACCGTTCTCTTCGGCGCCGATGGACGCGCCACCGGGGGCGCGGTTCGGTAGCCCGGGCGGCGGGCTCGTTGGGAGCGCCAACGGGACCCCGCCCCCGAGCGCCTCGGGCATGGCGGCGCCCTCCGGCTCGCGCGCCACGAAGATCCCGACCGCCACCAGCGCCAGGAGCGCGACGGTCCAGGCGGCGAGCGTGCTGCGACTGCGGCGGGCCTCGGCGACGGCGGCGGCGAGCTCGCTCGCGTCGCTCAAGCTGGCCTCGCGCGCACGACCACGCGCGGCGCCCTGGCTCGTGCCCGCATGCGCGACGACCTCCGGAAGCGGCGTGCGGCTCGTGGGGCGCGCGGCGGCCGGCAGCTCCGCGGCATGGCTGCGCGCGTCGACCGGCTGAGGCGGCGCGCTGGCTGCGGGTGCTGGCTCGGCGAGGACGGAGATCACCGGATTGGGCGGCGGCGGCACGATGCTGAGCGGAGAAGCCAGCTCGGTAGCGAGCTCCTTCGCTCGCGCAGCGCGCGCCTCGGCCACGAGATCCTCTCCGGCGCTCCCGACCACGCCGCGCAGCGCGCCCCGTCGCGCCATGTCGAGGAGGATCGGTTCGAGCAGGGCGAGCTCCACGCCCGCTTTGAGGAGCTTGCTGGGCGCCTCACCGCTGTAAAGCCGCTCGATCACGGAGCGCACGGCAGGCGGCGTCTGGCGCGCGAGCAGCGCGTAGGCGTCCTCGTCGAACACCACGCGCGCGACGCGCGCCAGGCGCGCCCCGGAGACCGCATCGAGCTCGGCCCCGAGCTCGCGCGCGCCCCGGACCAACACTTCGTCGAGCGTGCCCTCCAGGCTGATCTTCGCGGCGCCTTCGGCCGCAACCACGGAAAAGCGTCCGGCCGTGGCGCCGAGGAGCTGCGGCAGCGCGCGCTCGTTGCGCACGAAACTGCCGTCGCTAGCCGTGCGCGTCACCTGTGCGAGATGCCCTTCACTCAGCTCGCATTCGAACAGATTCCAGCTGTCGCGAATGCTCACGCGCGCGTCCGGACGTGCGCGACGCACGCTGCGCAAGAGCGAAATGACGCCCGTCCCCGCGAGGCTGCCACGCACCTCGCCCGACTCCTTGAGCTTGGTCTCGAGCTCCGCCTGCGGCCGCAAGAGCCGCTCGGCGCTCGCCAGGAGCTGCTCCGCCTGCTCACGCTGGAGCTGCGTCGAGGCGGAAGGCTCCTTGCCGCGCGACAACAGCTGCTCGCGCGGCGGCACGAGCAACACGGGCACGTCCGCGAGCAGCGGATCGCGCCGCAGCTCGCGGCACAACGCAAAGCCGTCGAGGTTCGGCACGCGCGCGCCGGTGATCACGAGGTCCGGACGCTCGCGGCTCGCCGCTTCCCGCGCCTCCCGGCCATCGGTGAATTCGTGTACGGTCGCGCCCTGTTCGCGCAAGAGGTTCGCGAGCAAGAGCACGAGCGCGGTGTCTTCGCCCGCGACAATGACGCGACGGCCGTGGAGGCGACGCGCCCCGGGCTGGCTCAGGTCGGCGCGCTCGCTGCCGACCAACGCCGGGGCGCCGCTCTGCGGGCGCGCTTCGAACTGCACGCCGCCGCCGCTCGCACGGCCGACCGCGGTGCGCAGCTCGCCCAGGACCGCGTACACACTCGCGAGCACGTCCGCGCCGCCTCCGAAGGAGATGTTCGCGGCGCGTCCGGGCCCCGCCTCCTCGACCAAACCACGCCGCAGCTCGTGCGCGACGCGATCGGCGAGCTGCTCGAGCGTGAGCGCGCCGACCGGTGCCGGCTCGAGCGGCTCGATCAGCGTACCGGTCGCGCGGCCGATCGCGCGCACGAGCTCGGCCGCCCCGAACGGTCGCGCGACGTGCCCGTCCTCGCGCTCGTCGAGCGGGAGCGGACGCCGATCAGCGTCCGCCGCCGCGACGCGCGCGCCCTCCGGCGATGCGCCCTCGAACAGCACGACGGGGATCGACGCCGTCGCAGGGTCGCGCCGTAGTGCTCGGCTGAGCCCGCCCGCGCGCGCGAGACGTTCGGTCGCGAGCACCAGATCGGGCGTGTCCTCGCGCACCATCGCGACCGCTTCGCCCACGTCCGCGGCGCAGTCCACGCGCA
>CAZYWR010000107.1:0-4890 GCA_964651185.1 uncultured Polyangiales bacterium | reverse complement strand
CTTCCTGCCGCTGATCGGCACCTGCGCCTTCGTGATCTTGATCTCGAACTTCCTCGGCCTGATCCCCGGGCTGACGCCGCCGACCGACAGCTTGAACACGACGGTGGCGATGTCGCTCGTGATCTTCTTCGCGACCCACATCTTCGGGCTCAAAGAGAACGGGCTCGGTTATCTGAAGCACTTCTTCGGACCGGTGGTGTTCCTGGCGCCTTTGTTCTTCGTGATCGAGATCATCAGCAACCTCGCGCGCCCGCTGTCGTTGTCGATCCGCTTGATGGCCAACATGTTCGCGGACCACCAGGTGCTCGGGCAGGTGAGCGGTCTGGTGAAGTGGCTCGTCCCGGTCGCGCCGATGGTGCTCGGCGCGCTCGTCTGCGTGGTGCAGACCCTGGTCTTCTGCATCCTGTCCACCGTCTACATCTCGATGGCGATCGCGCACCACGAACACGACCACGATCACGCGCCTGCGCATTAGCGCACGGGGCGCGCGCCGCGACGCCGAGCGCTCGCGCTCTCGGCATCCAAGGCTCTGAACCCGGAAATCGAACCGGCCGGAAAGATTCTAAGGAGGCTTACAAGATGAAGAACAGGATGCTCGGATTGTTGTCGATCGTCGCTACGACCTTGCTCGCCTCGAGCGCGTTCGCCCAAGAGGCCGCGGCCGAAGGGAACTTCGAGGTGCAGAAGTGGGGCCTGATGGCGGCGGGTCTCGGCATGGGGATCGCGGCGTTCGGCGGCGCGCTCGGCCAGGGGCGCGCGGCGGCGGCGGCGCTCGACGGCATCGCCCGCAACCCGGGCGCGTCGGACAAGATCTTCACGCCCATGATCCTCGGCCTGGCGCTGATCGAGTCGCTGGTCATCTACTCGCTCGTCATCTCGTTCATGATCCTCGGCAAGGTCTGAGGCACCCGCGCGCGCGCGCTTGGCTTCATAAGCAGCGGCCGCCCAACAGGTGCTTGCCCGCCTCGGCGCACACCAGCGCGTCGCCACGCGCGACGTTCGAGATGCGCAGCGCGTCGATCAAGCCGTCGAAGCCGAGCGTCGTGTCCGGGCTGCCGGAGCCGATGTGCAAGGCTTCGCCGATCCCGAGCGGCAGGGACACCCCCAGGTCGCGCGAGTCGACGCGCTCGCCGTCTTTGTAGAACAAGAGCAGCGTGCCGTCGTAGGCGTAGGCGAGGTACGTCCAGACGCCGGCGGCGAGATCGGCCGGCTCGGAGCGTGCAGTCGCCGTGGTGGTGCGGCTGTGGAGCTGCGCGCGCAGCTCTCCGGTCGCCTCGAACGCGACCAGGTATTGACCATTCTTGTCGAGCAAGACCGAGCGCGGGTCGGTCTTGTCGCCCAAGTTCGAGAGCCCGTCGATGCGCAGCCAGAGCTCGATCGTGAAGGTCGCAAAGTCGAGCGACGGATGATCGGCGACGGCCACGGTCGTGCCGCCCACGCGCAGCGCTTGGCCGGACAAGCCCGGCTCGAACGTAGCGGCCGGCCCGACTGCGTCGTTGCCGTGGCCCGAGAGATCCGCGAGGGTGTTGTCGAAGTCGAAGCAGGCGACGACGGCCTGGTCGAGCGCGCCGCACTTGGGGATGCGCGGATCGAATGGCGGCTCGCCCGCGTCTTGGCTGGGCGCAGCGCCCGCATCGAGCATGGTGGGCTCGCCCGCATCGAGCGGTGTCGTAGTCGGAAAGTCCGGTCGTGTGGGCTCCGGCAGCACCGCGCCGCGATCGGGGGGCGCATCGGGTGGGGCGCCCGGCAGGGCGCCGGCGTCGAGCTCGCCCGCGCCCGTCGCCGCCATGCAGGTGAGATCGAGGCTTTGGCTCGGGAGCTCGTTCAGGACCACGTCGATCGCGCCGCTGCGCGGCAGCACCACCTCGCGACAGCCTTCGGCGAACCAGCCGCATGATGTGTCCTGCGCACGTCCGCGAAAGCCGTAGCGGCCCGGCTTCAGACGATCGGGCTCGGCCCCGGCCGCTTCGAGCGTCACGCGGGTCGTGAACAGGGCGCCGCCGGCGCAGCCGCCGCCGAGCACCTGTGCTTCGACGAAGCGCGCGCGCGTCGCCAGCTCCTGACGCGCGAAGCTGAAGCGCCAGGCGATCTGGGGCGTCGGCTCCGCGCATCCGCCTTGTCCGAGCCAGACGGCAAACGCCAAGCCGAGCGCCAGGTTGGGGGCGCGCGCTCTCATCCGATCCGCAGCCAGCATCCGAGCCGTAGCCAGTGCAGGGGACATGCCGTGCGTCGCAAGCGCCCGAACGCCGCGGGCACGAGCGCAACCCGTGAGCCCGCTCGCAGATCCCGAGTGCAATTTCGGCCGCCGATGGTGCGCGCCAACAGGTGCTCGGCACCACGCACGCTGTGTGTTTCCGGCTTCGGTCCAGCCCGGCGCACGCAAGGCGCGCCGGGCCGTGTGCTCGCTGCTAGACTGAGCCGGCCCGCCGTGTGCACGTGGGCCGTCGGGTTTGGAGGCGCGCAGTTCCACGCGCGCGGACGAGGAGGCGAAGCATGGAGAGTACGCAGCAGCCCGACGAGGCGCAGCAGCCAGCCGAGCCGGCGCGCGGCATCCCCGCGTCGGTGAAGATCGGGATCGTGCTCGCGCTGCTCGGGGGCGCGGTGGCGTTTCTCTTGTTCGGCAGCTCCGCCTCGGACGCCTTCGTCTATTCCAAGCTCGTGAACGAAGTCTTGGCACAGCCCGGCGACTTTGCCGGCCGCGAGCTGCGCGTGGAGGGGGATCTCAAGCCGGGCTCGATTCAGTTCCGCGAAGAGCCCTGCGAATATCGGTTCGTGCTGCAGAAGCAGGGCAAAGAGCTGCCCATCGAATATCCGCAGTGCGTGGTGCCCGACACCTTCCGCGATGGGATGGGCATCAGCGTGGTAGTGCAAGGCAAGCTCGCTGCCCACGGCCAGAGCTTCCTGGCCAACCAAGTGATCCCGCGCTGTCCGTCCAAATACGAGATGCAGCAAAAGAAGAAGAACGGCGAGGTCATGCCGCACGGCCCCGCGCTCAGCGCGAAAGAGCAGCTCCACTGAAGCGCCGGAGGTGTCCGGGCCCGAGCAGGTGCGCAGCCCGGATCGGCGCACGCGCGCGCACGCCGACGAGCGGAGGTTGACGGCGCTCCGCCGGCGCGCGTAAACCGGAGGCGTGAGCAAGAGCGAGCGCCCGCCGACCATCCCGCCTCCGCCCGAGATCGTGCTCGATCACGACGACATCGCGCGCGCGATCCGCCGCATCGCGTCGGCCATCGTGGAAGAGACCACAGGCGGCCGCGACATCGCGCTGGTCGGCATTCGCGAGGGCGGGGTGCCGCTGGCCAACCGTTTGGCGGCGGAGATCCGCACGCGCGAGGGGCTGCGCGTGCCGGTCGGCACGGTGGAGGTGGCGTTCTATCGCGACGACGCGGCGACTCGGCGTCCGACCCTGACCGCCGAGCCGAGCGAAATCCCGTTCGAGGTAGACGGGCGCGATCTGGTGCTGGTCGATGATGTGGTGCAGACCGGGCGCACGGTGCGCGCGGCCATCGACTGCTTGCTCGACTACGGGCGGCCGCGCCGCATCTGGCTGGCGGCGCTGTGCGATCGAGGCGGGCGGGAGCTGCCGATCGCGCCCGACTTCGTCGGCCGCGAGCTGGAGGTGCCGCTCGGCGGCTATCTCGAAGTCAACCTGGGTGGGCCCACGGATCGCGTCGTGCTAGGGAGGCCTCCGTTCGAGTACGCGGGTTGAAGCGTGGCAGAGCAAGCTGGCAAAGGCATTCGCGATCGGCACCTGCTCGGCATCGAGGGGCTCGAGCGCGACGAGATCGAGACCGTGCTCGACACGGCCGAGGCGTTCTTCGAGGTCTCGCGACGGCCCATCCGTAAGGTGCCGACGTTGCGCGGCAAGACCGTCCTCAACCTGTTTTACGAGGCGTCGACGCGCACGCGCACCTCGTTCGAGCTGGCCGGCAAGCGCCTGTCGGCCGACGTCGTGAACATGAGCGCGTCGTCCTCGAGCACGACCAAGGGCGAGAGCCTGCTCGACACCGTGCGCACGCTCGAGGCGATGCAGCCCGACGTGGTGGTGATTCGCCATGCTGCCTCGGGCGCGCCGCATTACGTGGCGCAGCGCGTGGGCTGCGCCATCGTGAACGCGGGCGACGGCCTGCACGAACACCCGACGCAGGCGCTGCTCGACGCCTTCACGATCCGCCGCGCCAAAGGGCGGCTGTCCGGGCTCAAGATCGCGATCTGCGGCGACATCGCGCACTCGCGCGTGGCGCGTTCGAACGCGCTGCTCCTGACCAAGCTCGGCAACGAAGTGCGCTTCGCGGCTCCGCGCACGTTGGTGCCGGCGCAAGTCGAGCAGTACGGCGTGAAGCTCTACGATCAGCTCGAGCCGGCGCTGAACGGGGTCGACGTGGTGATGATGCTGCGCATCCAGCGCGAGCGGCTCGAGGGCGCGCTCTTGCCGAGCATGCGCGAGTACAGCCGCACCTTCGGCCTCAACGCGCGCAGGCTCGCGCTCGCCGCGCCCGACGCGGTGGTGATGCACCCAGGACCGATGAACCGCGGAGTCGAGATCGATCCGCGGGTCGCGGACTGCGATCGCAGCTTGATCCTCGACCAAGTGGAGGCGGGGGTGGCCGTGCGCATGGCCGTCCTGTACCTGCTGATGAGCGAGGGTAGCGGAACGCAGTCGAGCGTGACGCGCCTGGCGAATCTCGGCGCGGCTGCGGCAGGGCGCCCGGAGTGACCATGGCGGTGCTCGACGGCTTGTCGCGCCTCGCGGCCGGAGACGAGGAAGCGCTGCGCTGCGTGCGCGGGCGGCGCGTGGGCCTGCTCGCGCACCCGGCGAGCGTCGATCGCGAGCTCCGGCACGCGCAGGAGGTCGTGCCCGGCGCAGGCGCCACGCTGGCCGCGCTGTTC
>CAZYWR010000106.1:0-1534 GCA_964651185.1 uncultured Polyangiales bacterium | reverse complement strand
CTGCGTGCAGGCGTCCCGCCGCCGCGCGCAGCGCCTCCGCCGTGCGCGCCGAGAGCACCACCAGCTCCGCGCTGCGCGCCGCCGACGCCGCCGCCGCACGCACGGGCTCACGCGGCGCTTCTTCCACGATGACGTGCACGTTCGTGCCGCTCACGCCAAAGCTGCTGATGCCTGCGATGCGCGGCGCGCCGCCGCACGGCCAGGGCAGCGGCTCCGACGCCACCTTCACCGGCAGCTCGGCCCAAGGGATGTGCGCACTCGGCGCGTCGAAGTGCAGGTGCTTGGGGATGCGCTCATGCTGCAGCGACAGCACCACCTTGATCAGCCCGGCGGCGCCCGCCGCGACTTGGGTGTGACCGAGGTTGCTCTTCACCGAGCCGATCACGACGTCGCTGGTTCTCCCGTCCGCGAGCACATTGCCGAGGGCTTGGACCTCGATCGGATCGCCCAAGGCGGTGCCGGTGCCGTGGCACTCCACGTACTGCACGTCGCTCGGGCGCACCCCGGCTTGCGCGAGCGCGGCGCGAACCACGGCCTCTTGCGCAGGCCCGTTGGGCGCGCTCAACCCGTTGCTGCGGCCGTCCTGATTCACCGCGGAGCCACGGATGACGGCGAGCACGCGATGTCCGTTTCGTCGCGCATCGGACAAGCGCTCGAGCACGAGCATGCCGCAGCCCTCCGACAGACTGGTGCCGTCCGCGGCTGCCGAAAAACTCTTGCAGCGACCGTCCGCGGCGAGCCCGCGCAGCCGGCTGAAGTCTACGAAGGGAGCCGGCGTGAGCATCAGCGCGACGCCTCCCGCGAGCGCGACGGAGCACTCGCCGTGCCGAAGCGCCTGGCAAGCGAGGTGCACCGTGACCAGCGAAGACGAGCACGCCGTGTCCAGCGTGATCGCGGGACCCCGCAATCCGAGCACGTAGCTGATGCGCCCGGATGCGACGCTCGCCGTGGTGCCCATTCCCACGTGCCCGTCGAATTTCTCCAGGGAGCCCGTGAGCAGGGAGCCGTACTCCTGGTACATCAGTCCGACGAACACGCCGGTGCTGCTGCCCGCGAGTCGGTCGGGCGCGATGCCGGCGCGCTCGAGCGCCTCCACGCTGGTCTCGAGCAAAAGCCGGTGCTGCGGATCGAGGTGGAGCGCTTCCCGGGGCGAGATCCCGAAGTACGCGGCGTCGAAACGATCGATGTCACGCAGAAAGCCACCCGAGCGAGTCGTCATCTTGCCCGGCGCGTCGGGGTCCGGATCGTAGACGGCGTCGATGTCCCAGCGCTCTGGTGGCACCTCGCCGATGGCATCGATCCCGTTTTCGAGCAGCTGCCAGAACGACCGCGGGTCGGAGATGCCGCCCGGATAGCGGCACCCGATCCCCACGATCGCGATCGGCTCCTCGGCGTCGCGCTGCGCGCGCGGTTCGTGCGCGTGCTCGCTCTCGACCGCGCCCAGGACCTGCTCCAGCAAGTAGCGCGCGAGCGCGCTCGCGGTCGGATGATCGAACGCGAGCGTGACGGGCAGTGAGGCGCCGGCGCGCCGCGC
>CAZYWR010000105.1:0-2749 GCA_964651185.1 uncultured Polyangiales bacterium | reverse complement strand
CGGCGTGCTCGCGGCGACCGCGACCGGCTTTGCGGTGCGCGATCCGGCGCGCCTGAAGGCGCTCGCGCGCGATGAGTAGCGAGCACTTCCGGGTGGCGTCACAACGCGAGTTCGGGAGTCGATGAGCACGCCGCATGCGCCGCGCAATCGTTGCGTCGCGGCGCCCTGCGTCCGCGAATGCTGCGCGGCTTTTCGCCGGAGGAGCGCGCTGTTTTCGCACGATCCTCGTCCGGCACGCCACGTGCTCTGTTGCCTCGCGCGGGAGGCGGGCCTCGCGGTGAGAAGCGCGGGGCGTGTGAGGGCCACGACCTACAACGATCGCCGTTCTGCGCACTCGAAGGAGAGAATCCATGCGCACCAGCAAGACGGGAAGCTCCAGCGAGATCGGTCAGGCGCTCAAGGCTGACCACGCGCTGCTCGAGACGTCGTTTCGGTGCGCGATCGTGAAGATTCACTGCGGTGAGTGGGACGTCGTCCACCCACTTTGGCTTCGGGTGAACGACGATCTGGCCGCGCGGATCGAGTGCGAGGAGGAGCTCTTGCTCCCCTTGTTCGAGCAAGACCATCCGCAGGAAGCTGCCCGTATCCGGCGGGAGCACGGCGAGCTCCGTGCTGCGCTCCAGCGGCTCAGCGCCGAACTCGATTCGTCGCAGCTGGACGCCGCGATCGTGGACGCCTTCCTCGCCTTGCTCCGAGCTCACGCCGAGAGCGAAGAGAGCTGCCTTTACCCCTGGGCGCAGCGCCAGCTGACGAGGCAAAGGAAGCAAGCCGTCTACGCCAGACTCCGCTCTCTGCTTCGCGCGCGGAGTTCGCTCGCGTCTTTGCACGCGCTCTGACGCGACAAGATGCGCCGAGCGGGAGTCACAGCGCGTTCCGAGGCACCCGCGCGACCTGCGTGCGACCCGCGTCGACACGCGAGGCCATGCGACCTCTTTGCAGGTCAGGTACTCCTGTGGGCGAAGGAGCCTCGAGCATGTGCAGCGCAAACTGCGGGGGCCCTCGTGGGGTTTCGCCCGACGCGGCCGCGGTACGCCTCGATCAGCCTGATGATCGCCGCGCAGACGCTGCGAGCGGCCGCGCAGCTTCTGCGCGAGGCGCAACGCGCGCGTGCCGCTGCCCGCGGTTTTTGAGCCGGTTTTACTTGGCGCGTCGCGTGCAATGACATCGATTTGCAGATCCGTTCGCGCAGCAGCCAATGCTCGGTGGGCGTGTGTCTCTGCGGTTGTGTACTTCGACTCGGAGGAGGTGCGTTCGTGAATTCTCGTCTCGGCAGACTCGTGTGCGCGCGTGCGCGTGATGCTCTCTTTGCGCTGGTCTTACTCGTGCCCGCATGCGGTGGAAAAAAAGACGACACCAGCTCCGGCAAGAGCGCGGTAAGCGCCGCGGCGCAAGCAGAGGCGCAGCAGATCTTCGCCACGCGATGTGCCGCGTGCCACGGACCGCAAGGTCGCGGCGACGGCCCCGCGTCTGGTGGGCTGACGCCTAGACCGGCCAACTTCACGGACCGCGCTTGGCAGGGCCGCGTGACCGATCCTCACGTCGAGCAGATTATTCAGTACGGAGGCGCTGCAGTCGGCAGGAGTCCGGCCATGCCCTCCAATCCCGATCTGACCAGCAAGCCAGAGGTGGTCGCGGCGTTGCGCGCGCACATCCGGGAGCTCGGCCGCTAATCCTTTGCGGCAGCGCGCATCCGCGGCGCTGCTGTGCCGATCTGACGAGAAGAAAGGGCAACCATGTTAGGTAGCAGAAGCAAGTTCTCGACACCCGCTCTCGCAGCGTTGCTGGGCGCGCTGTCGCTGGGGGTGGCGTGCGAAAAGGGCGCGCCAGCGGGCAATGTCGCGCCCATCAAGCAGCTCATGCAGGAGCGCAACTTGAGCGAGGCGGACGTCGCCGCGGCGCTCAAGACGTACACGCCCTCCGGCCGCAAGGATGAGTTCATGATGTTCGCGTCCGGCGGACACAGCGGTCAGGTCGTCGTGGTCGGCATTCCCAGCATGCGCATCCTCAAGTACATCGCGGTGTTCACGCCCGAGCCTTGGCAAGGCTACGGCTTCGACGAGCAGACGCAGCGTCTGCTCGAAGAGGGCGATCGGCCGGGTGAGCACCTGCGTTGGGGCGACACGCACCACCCGGCGTTGAGCGAAAAGGGCGGGGAGTACGATGGTCAATATCTGTTCATCGGCGACAAAGCCAACGCGCGCCTCGCCGTGATCAGCTTGAAAGACTTCGTCACGCGGCAGATCGTCGCGCCGCCGATCTTGCGCTCCGATCACGGCGCCGCGTTCGTCACGCCGAACACCGAGTACGTGATCGAGACGAGCCAATATCCCTCGCCCATCGACGGTACGTACGCCGACGTGGCGCAGTTCAACGACAAATATCGCGGCGCGGTGATCTTCTGGAAGTTCGATCGCGAAAAGGGCCTCATCGACGCGAGTCAGTCCTTTGCCATCGAAGTACCGCCCTATATGCAAGACCTGGCGGACGCGGGCAAGAAATCGAGCGAGGGGTGGGCGTTCGTCAACTCGTTCGACACCGAGCGCTCCTACGGTGGAAACGCCGAGGGCCGGCCGCCGCTCGAGTCGGGCGCCTCGCAGAACGACATGGATTACCTCCACGTCATCCATTGGCGGCGCGCCGCCGAGCTCGTGCAGCAAGGGAAGGCCGAGGTGGTGCAGGGCATGAAGGTGCTGCGGCTACCCGTCGCGGCCGCCGAGGGCGTGCTGTTCATGGTGCCGGAGCCGAAGAG
>CAZYWR010000104.1:0-1908 GCA_964651185.1 uncultured Polyangiales bacterium | reverse complement strand
ACAGGCGGTTGGGCACGCGACACGCGGAAAAGAAAAGGACGCTCGCGGCGAGCAATGGATGCCTCTCTGGGAGCAGCCCGCCAGTTGGTCAGACGTAAGTACGCTCTTCGGAGAAGGACGAGCACAGCTCGGTCGTTCGTCGGCGCGCCGTCCGCTCGACTTTGCGCGTGCGGTCGCGAGGCTTGGCGTCACGCGCGGGCTCACCGGCTTCGTTCGCTACGGCTATTTGGAGCGCAACGGTCAGAGCAACCTCGCCGTGCCACTCGGTCGGATTGAAGTTGCGGCGCGCCCACGCGCGCGGTTGATCGATGAGATCGGTGGTTGGCTCGATCGCCTCCAGCGCGAAGCAGCCGACGCGCCCGCGCGGTTCGCCGCGTCCGTGGGGATCCTATCGGATTCCGTCTTCGACGTGCTGACGTACGAGGCAGAACCAATACGATGGCAATCGCTGCTCGCCCAGATCGACGAAGTACAGCGCGTCCAAGCGAGCGGGACGGCCTTCAAGATCGGTCCTTGTCCCGTCCTCTCCCCCGGATGGATCGACGCGGCCGCGGATGACTCCCCTGAGTGGCGACTTGCCCTCGCGCTCGGGAGCGCCGCGCGTGGTTACGACGAGAAAGAGCGTCCGTTTGATTCTGTGCGTGCACACGCGCTGCCGATCGACCCGAAGAAGCCGTGGAGCTACGCGACTACAGATCAAGGCAAGCGCCTGATGAGCGATCCGCGCGTCGTGATGAGCGGGCGCGATCCTCTCGGCGATCTCATCGCGCTTGTGGAGCGCCGACTCGTCGAGGCCTCACAGCGAGCGAGCCGCAAGCTGCCGCTCGTCGCTCGCCATGGTGCTGGCGCAAGGCTCGATGACCTCGCACGCTTTCTCGCAGGCGAGGTCGACGTAGAGCGGGTCGTCGTGCTCGGACGCGCATTGATGGCGCTTGATTGGGAGCGCGTGCGACTGCGAACCCCTCGCATTGGTGAGCGTGGCGAGCGGCCTGACGAAGCTTGGGAGGCGCTGCGCCTGTGCGCGCTCCCGTTCCGTGTTCACGAGAGGGACATCGCGACCGAGCCCGCGATGTTCAGGCGACTCGCTTTGGGTGATACCTCGGGTGCAGTCGCAATCGCGCTGCGTCGGCTGCGCGCCTCTGGCTTCCGACCTCCGCTCACGGCGGCGATCACCGATCCGGGGACAGCCCGACGTTGGGCCGCCGCCTTCGCCTTCCCACTTGACCGAGCCGCCGCTGCCGCGATGGCCGACCGCTTCGAGACCCCTACCGCCACGGAGACCGCATGACCATCGATCTGACATCCCTCGACAACGCCACGCGGCTGCTCTTCTCGATTGAGCTCAAGCCGTTGCAGGGCGACCGCTTCCAACCCACCGGCTTCCCGAGCCTCGGCGCGGCAACATACCAGATGAAGGACGGCCAGAAGCTCCTGGTCGAGTCTGCACAGAGCATGGCCAACCGCTTGGAGGCGACGGTCTGGGACGCCGTGAAACGCGCGCCCGTGGCTGCGCTCACTGGCATCAGCCACGTCACGGTAAAGGCCAACGATAAGTTCCTCACCGACTCGATGATCGAAGCCCATCGACTGAACAGCCCTTACATCCTCGAGGCGCCGGAGTCGAAGTTCGTCGCTGAGCTCAAGAGCGAGCTCGGCACGCTGGAGAGCGGCCCCATCGATCGCAAGTTGCTCGCGCAGACCCTGCTCAAGTACGATGTCGGGAGCTTGCTGCACGGTGTGTTTCTCGCGAAGAGCGACCTTGCGGGCGGGCGTCTCCGCGTCGCGCGTGCTCTCTCCGCGTTCATCGAGGCAAGCGGCGTGCGCGTGGCCGCGTCGGGAGGAGTGAAGAACGATCACGTCAACCCTGGCGGCGATGCGAAGAAGGGCTTTGGCAATGTGCCCTTCGCG
>CAZYWR010000103.1:0-5418 GCA_964651185.1 uncultured Polyangiales bacterium | reverse complement strand
AGCGCCTGGTGCGCGCACCCGCCGCAAGCGCGCAGCTTCCATCACGCTTGGCGCCGGTTCGGACATGCCGCTCGCGACCTGCGCGCTCGCAGGCTCCACGGGCTTTGTCGCGTCCTGCAGCGGGGTGTTCGGTACGCTCCGAGCGGGCTCCACGGGCTCCGCGGGCGCCGCGGCATGTGCCACGTCCGTTCGTGGCGCCCTGTTCTCGACGTGCGCCGCGGCCGGCACGCGCGCGAACAACGGGAGCGCGGCGAGCACACTGCATACCACCACGGCCGCGCAGGCGCCGATCTTGAGCGCCGCACCGCCGCCGAGCGAAAGCTTCGCCGCTGAGCTCACGGCCGCTGAGCTCGATCCGGGCGCGTCGCGCGCGAGCTCGAGGTGCCGCGCGAGCCCGCCCGCGAGATCGACGTCGATGGAAGCGTCTCGCCACGCTCGCAGCAGCGCCTCTGCCTCCGCGCCGCGCGGCTTTCGCTCGAAGAGCCCGAAGAAGAGGGACAACTTCGCCCCGCGCGCGAACGCGGCCGCGCGCTGCCTGCTCGGCAGCCGAGTCGCCGCGGCCTGCGCCGAGCTGTGATCCGTCAGCGCGAGCGCGCGCTGAAATTTCTTGCGCGCCTCGTGCAGGCGCCAGTAGACGGTCCCGATCGGTACGCCCATCGCGTGCGCGATCGCAGGTGCAGACTCGTCCTCGAACTGGGCGAGCAAGAGGGTGTCGCGCAGCGTCGGGTCGAGCCGTGATAACGCGTCCTGCAGCCTTCGTAAGTCGTCGCGTCGCTCTACACGCCGCTCCGGATCGTCGTCCTGCGTGCGAAGTTCATCGACCTCGGTAGGGCCCAGGCGCGCCGCGCGCTGTCGCTGCTTGCGGCGCTGTGCCGAGGCCGCGCGGCTCGCGATGAGCGCCAGGTAGGTCGTCGGCTTAGCCGGTCCCGGACGGTACCCGCCGCGCTGATGGACGACCAAGAACACGTCTTGCACGGCATCGTCGATCGCTTCGGGCGGCACGCCCAAACGGTAGAGAAAGCGCGCGACGAAAGGACCGTGCTCGCGAAAGAGCTCTGCGGCGCTCAAGCTGCCAGAGGGTGTCGGATCGTTCCTCGTCATACTTCCTCGGCCAGGCTGTTTGGGTTCGCGAAAGTAAGGTCTGTTCAGAAGTGGTAAGCGGGGCCAACTCGCAGCGAGCCCGCGACGCGAGACAATGTGCGCGAGGCGGCGATCGTTCCGTCTGCGTTTCGCACGCCGACACGGCGCTCGCCCAGCGGCAGCTCCACGTTGCCTCCGCCGTCGATCGACCAGTGTCTCGAGATGACGACGCTCAATTCGCCGCCGATCCCGGCGTCGAGCCAGGGCAACCACGCTGATCGCGCGCCGGGATAGCCCGATCCGAGGACGCGCAACGCCCCTGCGCCGAGGCCCGTGCACGCACGGGCGATCAGCGCGCGCGAGAACGGCGCGAGCATGCAGACGGCGAGGCGAGCCCCCACGAGCCAACTGTCGACCTCGAACCGACTGGAGCCGCCGTGTAGCCGCTGATTTCGCGAGGTGTGGGCCAGCGCGTCGAGGCGCACTGCGAAGAGCGAGCGGATCTCCGCACGCACCACCGCGCCCGTGGAGGTGCCTGGCACGAGCCCGAGCCCCAGCTCCGCGAAGGCAGCTACGCTGCGCTCGAGCGCGGGACGCCCGGAGGTGCTGTCGAGCGACGCCAAGAGCTCGTCACGTAACGAGACCTTGAGCGCCATCGCGATCGCGAGGGCCAACACGGCCTCGAGCGCGCCGCAGCCAGCCGGCGCGGGAAAGAAGCGGCGACTGGCGAGCCGCGCGGAGCCACGTCGCAATTCGAAGGACACGTCGCGTGCATCCGTCGCGCTGCCAACTACGCGCACCGAGAGTTCGCGATCGATCGTGTCGCCGCCCAACCAAGCGCCGAGCTGCGCCGCGAGCGTCTGCTGGTTCACGCACGTCGCGCCGCGCCGCACGTCGAGCGCCTGGACGATCGGGCGAACCTCCGCTGCCACGCGCGCTGGAGCCACGATGCAACAACACGCCGCGAGCATCGGCCAGAACACGAACGCGCGAGCGCGCGCGACCGAGCGCAAGGACGTGGAAGCGCGCGCGGACCTGCGCGAGCGAAATGATGTGGACACCCGCGTCACGACGCACCGGATCACCAACTTGACTTCGCTAGCATCGTGACGTGGTTGCCCAGACGGCCACGAGCTTGCCGAAGCAGCCAACCATCGTGGGTTCGCGGAGTTGTGTCGTATGCTACAGGTCATATCGCCGTGCGATTTGCCGCCCGCGGCCAAAAATTTTACCGAGAGGGGCCAAACCGTCGCGCGCACGTGCCATGAATGGGCGCAGAGTGCGAATGAGTAGGCATGGAACGCCCTCTCGCCGATTCCCGCCATGGTCTGGCCTCCGCGGAGCCCGCCTCGCGCATCTCTACGATCTTCGTGCGTGCGCTGTGTGAGGCCGTCGAAGCGGCGGGCGTGTCCCTCGAGCGCTTCGTGCGTGCCGCGGACTTCTCGCCCGAAACGTTTTCGAACCCTTATGGCTGGGTCGAGGTGCGCGAGCTCGATCGACTCGCCGGCCATGCCGTCGCGCTCACAGACGACCAAGCGTTCGGGCTGCACTGGACCGAGCGATCGCCCATGGTGAAGTTCGACTTGCTCGCCATCATGACGGCGCACGCTCCCACGCTGCGCGATGCGCTCACGTGCTTGCTGCGCTTCCAACCCATCATGTGGCAGCAGCCCGAGCTGGAGGTCGTGGAGCGCTCGGATGCGGTGTTCTTGCGCGTGCATCCCTCCGCGACGACGGAGCTCGGCTTGCGCGTGCGCACGGAAGTCGGGGTCGCGAGCCTCGTGTACCTGATGCGCTACGTGGGCGCCCCCGAAACCGCGGTGCGCCGCATCGCGTTCTCTTACCAACCCCCGCCTTACGCGTACGAGTACACCCGGGTTTTCGCGGGCCGCGCCCGCTTCGGTCAGGCGCATTCCGGGATCGAGATCGACCCGGCCTGGCTCGATCGCCGCGTCGACAGCGCCAACGTCGAGCTCCATCAGGCGCTGACCATCCAAGCCCAGCAAGTCCTCACGCGCGTGCGGGCCGATGCGGGCTACATCGGCCAAGTGCGCGACTATCTGCGCCGCGTGTTTCCGCAGCTGCCCGAGATGCGCGAGGCGGCGCGGAGCATGGGGCTGAGCGAGCGCTCGTTGCGGCGACGGCTCGCCGAGGAAGGTTGGTCTTACTCTGCCATTCTGCAGGAGAGTCAGCTCTTGCTCGCGCGGCAGCTGCTCTCGGACCCGACGCGTTCGATCAAACAAGTCGGATTCGACGTGGGCTTCACGAGCACCGCGGCGTTTCACCGCGCGTTCAAGCGCTGGACCGGGGAGAGCCCCGCCGCGTTCAGGAGCGCCGGAACGCGAGGAAACGCAAATGCACAGTCCCGCCGGGGCGCTGCGGCCGCGAACGCGAGCCTCGAACGAGATCGCCTTCGAGTCACGCCGTAAACACGGGCGGTCGCGGCAGCGGTGCCGGACGAAGGCGAGCGTATCGTATCACGGGTGTGGAGCGCGGCTGCTACGCACCAGCTGGCCCAGAATCATCACCAGCGAGGCGCCACTGCTCGCCGCCAAGGCGCCGCGGTGGATGCCGCCTCCGTCCGCGCAGCTACGGCGTCGCGCCGCACGCGCTGATCTGCGCGCTGGTCGCCGGGAACCACTCGCCGAGCGAAATCGTCAGCTGCTGCGTCTGTGCGTCGGTAAGCTTTTCGAACGGCTCCTTCGCTTGCACGCCGTTCACGAACACCTCGAAGCGGTACTTGCTTCCGGCGTCGATCACGTCGTGAAGAGGGAGCGGCCGCGCGCGCAACCCGCTCTGACTGTCGACCTTGACGTAGCCCACCTGGCGCCACGCGAACGCCTCGTTGTAGACCTTGATCTCCAACGTCTGGAAGCCCGGGATCAGGCCCGTCAGACACGTGCGCTGCGCGTCATCGGCCGGTCCCGCGAAGACGATGTCGGGCGCGGCGAGCACCGGTTGGAGGGGATCGAACGTGGAAGTATGCGAGAAGCTCCCCTCGCCATTGGCCGCGACCTTCCGAAGCCAATGGTGCTCCGGCGCGTCGAACTGGCCATTTTCGGCGTTGTCGTCGACGAAGAACTCGAGCTCCATATCGGGCTCCTGCATCGCACGCTCGAGCACCAAGCGCTGATCGGGGGCCGTGCCCATCACGGGCGGCGGGAGCGCGATCAGCGCCCGCCCCTGCACTTGGTTCTCGCCTCCGGTCCGCACGACGACCAGCGCCACGTCCATCACCTTGCCTGGATGGGTCGCGCTCATATCGCGAAACGTGTAGTTCAGATCCAGCGATGGCACGAACTTACGGTCGCCGGCGTCGGTCGCCAGGGTGCAGCCCGTGAGCAGCGCGAGCAGACAAGAGAGCATACACTTATGCATAGTCAGTACCGTAAGGTCAGCGCGGTCGACATACCGCGCGGCGACGCGCCGAAGCTCATCACGGGAACCTCGCGCTTGCGATCGAGGACGCCCGTCACCCGGAGCACGAGGCCCGTCACGATCGCCGCCGCGCCGGTCACCCACAGCACGTCGGTGGTGATCGCGAGTGCACGCGCCTTGTTCGCCTGGTCGCGCTCTGCGCTCGGGCATACGGTCCCATCGTCCGCGCAGACCTTGTCTACGTTCTTGTCGTCCCGCTCGGCCAGGATGCCGGTGGCGATGCTGCTGGCCGCGAGCGCGCCGCCCACGCCCACCAGGAACCAAGGCACCGTCGAGCGCTCGGTCTCCACGCGCGTCGCGCGCTCGACTTGCGGCGCCGGGCCCTGCGCGCGGTGCTGTTGCTCTTGGAGCCGCGCGGCCTGTTCCTCCATCGAGCCGAGGCGCGCGCGCAGGTTGATGCGATCGGGTGCGTCGGGCACCATCGCCAAGTAACTGCGCAGCGCCTCGATCGCGGCCGGCCAGTTGGCTGCGTCGCGCTGCGCGACGTAGACGTTGTAGATGAGCTGCGGTCGGCCCGAGAGCCGATAGGCCTCCGCGAACTCTTCGGCCGCCTGTTGGAAACGGCCCGCTTCGTAGAAGGTGCGCCCGAGCTCGAAGCGTTGGCGCGCCTCGTCGTCGAGCGCTTGGCTGTCGTCGCGCAGCGCGCCGGCCGAAGCGGGCGCTGGTTCCGAGCTCGTCGCTCGGGCCGACGCTTGCGGGTGTGCCGGCGGCGCGCTCGCAGCAGGCGCTTCCGACGGCGCCGGAGCCGGCTCGTCTGGCGGTGCGGTCTGCGCGCGGGCCATGCCGGACGCCGTGCTGAGCAGGGCCACGGCGAGCGAGAATCGGCCGCGCTCGTAAAACTTCCTCAGGATGAGCACGCGTTCTCCTCCTCCGCCGGAGCGAGCGTCGCCATGATAGTAC
>CAZYWR010000102.1:0-2488 GCA_964651185.1 uncultured Polyangiales bacterium | reverse complement strand
GGACACAAGGGAATGCCCACCCTCGTGGCCGCGCTGAATGAGCTGCTTCGTCAGCCCGCCGTTGACGTGCAGGAGGCTGCCGCGTAGAGCATCGATGTACCGGGGCCGCTGCCGATGTTCAACAGCGTGCCGGACATCCCCTGTATCGGCGCGAGCCGCGTTATTTGTACGAGCATCGCGTCCATGGTTACGCGCCGCCAGGCGGCCCGGTCTACAGGCCGCGGTACGCGCCGCCCCCGAGCTACCACGCGCCGCACGGGCCTCGTACGTACGGGGCTCGGCCGATGGGACCGCTTCCGCACGCGCCTCCGCCGGCGCCGCGGCCGCACGGGCCGCCTGCACCGCACGTGTCTTGGGCGCGACCCGCCCCGCATCGTTAGCGCGCCGCGCTCCTTAGGGCGCGGTCCGCAGCCGCAAAGTCGCACGAGCTCGCGGAGCCGCTCACGCGTGTGCATCGCGCGGTTCGCGCTCACAAGATCCGCTGCATGAGCACGAGCGTCAGCCAGCGGCCGTGCTTGAAGCCGACCTCGGGCATGCGCCCCACCTCGACGAAACCAAGGCGCGCGTGAAAGCGCAGCGACGCGACGTTGTCGCCGTCGATGGCGCCGATCATGGCGTGCTTGCCGGCGCTCCGCGCGCGCTCGATCAGCGCCTCGAGCAGCTGGCGTCCGACGCCGCGTCCCCAGCAGCGCTCGCGCACGTGGATCGTGTGCTCCACCGTGAAGCGGTAGCCGGGCCACTTCTGCGCGTCGCGAAAGTCGCCGTAGTTGGCGTAACCGAGGAGCTCACCCGCCTCCTCTGCGACCAGCACCGGTTCGCCCGCCGCGCGATGCTGCGCGAGCCACGCGCGCCGGCCTTCCAGCGTGTGTGGCACCTCGGTCCACTCGATCGCCGTCGTGGTCAGCAACGCGTTGGCGATCTCGAGGATCTGCGGCAGATCGGCTTCGCTCGCGCCTCGGATCTGCATGGCGGGGTCCCTCCAGCGTTCGCGCATCCCGGACGAGGAGACGCGTGCATTGATACCGCAGACGTGGAAGCGCTGGGAGCCCCAATCGTGTCGCGCGCAGCGCGCTCGCTCTCGACCTGCGCGCTGGTGGAGCGCGGCACTTTTTGTTACGACTCGCGTCAGACCCCTTGCCCTAGGACGCCTTCCACATGCTTTTGGACATCCACTTCAAGTTCAGCGATCGGGCGCGACAGACCTACGAGAAGGTGCGCGAGTTCGGCGAGCAGCTGGCTGGCCCCGCGGAAGCGACGTTCGCCGCGCAAGTGAGCGAGGGCGATCGCTGGCAGCCTACGGCGATCATGGAAGAGCTCAAGCGCAAGGCCAAAGAGCGCGGGCTCTGGAACCTGTTCCTACCCGAGAGCGAGCACGGCGCCGGCTTCACCAACCTCGAGTACGCGCCGATCGCCGAGCTGACGGGCCGCTATCCGCTGCTCTCGGAGGCGATGAACTGCTCGGCCCCGGACACGGGCAACATGGAGGTGCTCGCGCGCTACGGCTCGCCCGAGCATAAGGAGCGCTGGCTCAAGCCGCTGCTCGCCGGCGAAATCCGCTCCGCTTTCTGTATGACGGAGCCCGAGGTCGCGTCCTCGGATGCGACGAACATCCAGGCGCGCATCGAGAGCGACGGCGATCACTACGTGATCAACGGCCGCAAATGGTGGTCGTCTGGCGCCGGCGATCCTCGCTGCAAGGTCTTCATCTTCATGGGCAAGACCAACCCCGAAGGACCGCGCCACCTGCAGCAGTCGATGCTGGTCGTGCCGCGCGACACGCCCGGCGTGCACATCGAGCGTATGCTCACGGTGTTCGGCTACGATCACGCGCCGCACGGGCACGCCGAGATCGAGTTCAAGGACGTGCGCGTGCCGAAGACGGCCATCCTGCTCGGCGAGGGTCGCGGCTTCGAGATCGCGCAGGGCCGGCTCGGACCGGGCCGCATCCACCACTGCATGCGTTCCATCGGCGTGGCGGAGCGCGCGCTCGCGTTGATGTGCGAGCGCGTCGAGCGGCGCGTGGCGTTCGGGAAGAAGCTCTCCGAGATGGGCACCATCCGCCACGACATCGCGCTGTCGCGCATCGAGATCGATCAAGCGCGCCTCATGGTGCTGCGCGCAGCCCACATGATGGACACGGCCGGCAACAAGCACGCGCGCCAGGAGATCGCGGCGATCAAGGTGATCGCGCCCACCATGTCGCTGCGCGTGCTCGATCGCGCCATCCAAGCGCACGGCGGCATGGGCGTGTGCCAAGACACGTTTCTGGCGTCTGCTTGGGCCAACCAGCGCACCTTGCGTCTCGCGGACGGCCCCGACGAAGTTCACATCGACCAGATCGCGCGGCTCGAGCTGGCGAAGCAGCGCGGCGCGTAAGCCACACGCTTTTAGCCGGCGTCAGCGCAGCCCGCGCACGTTGCCGCCGCGGTGGGCCGCGCGGTACTCTTTTGGGGTCATCCCGGTCCAGCGGCGGAACGCGCGGAAGAAC
>CAZYWR010000101.1:0-3836 GCA_964651185.1 uncultured Polyangiales bacterium | reverse complement strand
GCGTCGCCGAGGATGTCGCGCTGCATGCGTAGCTCATTGGCAAAGAACGAGCGCGCGAGCGCGCGGTCGAAGCGGCGCGTGCCGACGAGCTCCAGCGCGCTCTGCTCGTCTTCGACGCCCTCCCCGTAAGTGAGCCGCCTTTCGAGCCCCGGCGGCTCGGCGAGCCGCTTGTGGAAGTACTGCATGCCGAGGCTCCGCGAACGCGCTTGGTGATCGCCGGTGACGACCACCTGCAGCGAGGCGCGCTCGCTCGCGCTGAGGCCGCGCAACGCCGCCTCGGTATGGACATGCAGCGCCTCGAGCTGCAGCTCGGTCGCCGCGTGGATCAGCCGGAGCAGCGTAGGCCCGATCGCCCCGGCCCAAGCTTCCAACGGCTGGCGCCCGGGCTCCGCGACGAGCGCCCGCGCGATGAAGGCGCGCGTCGTTTCGAGCACGGCCTCCAAGTCCGCCAGGGTGGACGCCGCCAAGGCCTGTGCGTCGCCATCGATCCGCAAGCGCTCTTGCGAGGCGACCACTCGCTCGTCCAGCTTACGGAGCTGTCGCTGGACCGAGCCGTCGAGCGCGCCGCCCGCGTGCGGCTCGAGCACGGCGTAGAGCGCCACCGGCGCGTGCGCGATCGACTTGATCAGATGAAAGACGCGCGGTGAGAACGAAAACGCCTCGCGCGTTCTTCCTCGAAACACGACCAGCGTGTCCGCGAGCATGACGAACACGGGGCCGTCGCGCGTCGCTCCCAGACGCGCTCGCTCATAGGCGTCGTGGAAATGATCGTTGATGGCGTCGAACACCGGCGCGACTGCGGCGCGCGGCGGTGCGTCTCGGCGAGCGCCGCGCGTCACGTGTCCACACTCGAACGTATCGGCGCCCGCGGGGCTCTCCGCAATGGGCCCCGCGGGTTCGTGGCGTCTTGCAACACGTGGGGCAGCAGCGTTGGCGCGGGGACGCCCAGCACACGGAAGAGTTCCCGCTGCTTCATGGTCTTTCTCCTCCGCGCGCAGTACCAGCACTGATTATGCCAGTCCGCAGGCGACCTCTCGCCGCGCGCAGTGGAACTGCGGCCACGGTTGCCCGCTCCGCCGACGACCGCCCACAGCCCCGCTGCTCGCTCGCGCTCATGTCCGATTGGATCGGTTTTTCTCACAGCCGTCGGGGAGACGGCGATTACTTGTCGAACAGCGGGGGCGCACGAAGACGCGAAGGGGAGAGGGCGAGGATGGCGAGATCGACCGTGCTGGTGGTGGAAGACGACTTCGAGATTCGCGAGTCGCTCGTGGATTTGCTGGTCGAGGATGGTTTTCACGCGGTCCCCGCGGAGAACGGGCGTGACGGTCTGTTCGAGTTGAAGACACATCCGGAGGTAGCCGTGATCCTGCTCGATCTGAGCATGCCCATCATGGACGGGGGCGCCTTCCGCTCGGCACAGCTCGCAGATCCCGCCCTGGCCTCCATTCCCGTGGTCGTGCTCAGCGCGGATCGCAATTGTGCGCAGCGCGCGGCCCAGATGGGCGCTGCGGCCTGCCTGTCGAAGCCATTCTCTCCGCCGACGCTGCTGCACACGCTGCGCCGCTTCCACTAGCGGAACGTTCCCTGGCAGAATATCGGAGTGCCTTTCGAACGACCCGTCGTCGCCCACACCAGCGACGCGTTATGCGTGCTCCGCGCGAGCCCCGAAGCCAAGAGCTTCGACGTTCACGACCCGTACGCCCCGTGGTTCGTCACGGACGAAGGAACGCGCGTATTCGAGCTCGCGCGCGCGGTCGATCGCACGTTCGCGGCCTACAACTTGGCGCGCTACGTCGAGACGACCCGCGCGCTCCTCAGCGCCGCGCGAGGCGGCCAGCAAATCGTGGTGCTGGGCGCGGGCAGCGACTGCCGGGCGTTGACCCTGCCGGAGCTCGCTTCGGTGCCGGTATTTTGGGTCGATCAGCCCGCCATGGGCGCTTTTCGCAGAGACGTGCTGCAGCGGCATGGGGTCGCGCTGTCAGGCCACGTCAAGTCCGTCGCGTTCGATCTGCAAGCGAGCGGGCTGCCGGGCGCGCTCGAAGCTGCAGGCTGGCGCCCGCGCGATCCGACGTTCGTGCTCGCCGAAGGCGTGCTGTTCTACCTCCCTCACCGAGCAGCCCTCCAGATTGTCGACCCGGCTTGGTTACCGGCGCAGAGCGACCTGTGGTGCGACGTCTGGACCGCGCCGCGCGTGGCCACGTTGAATGCCGCCGTGATGACCCAACTACCGAGCGCTCTCTTCCACGCTTTCGATCTCGCCATGACGTCTACGCTCGGCTATCGACAGCTCACGCAGACGCCTCTCGAACGAATCTGTGCCAGCCTCGGGCACCACGTACCCGATCTGGAGCCCGAGAGCTGGATCGCACTCAGCGCGCGCAAGTAACGCGTCCACAAGACGGAGCTCGGCCCTTTGCTGGTGCGCATGCGTTCGGCATGGCCTTGGCACAAATCGCCCGGTTACGGCGAGAAAGGCGCGACTTGCCTACACGGTGGGTTTGATGCCAGCGTAGGAGCCGTGGCGCGAGGAAGTGACCATGGCCGATGCGATGCGAGCGGTTTCGAGGCGGTTTGACGTGAGCGAGCACCCCGGTCGACTGATTTGGCCGTGGCAATTGCAGCTCGGGCAGTGGAGGCGCGCCCTCATCACGGTGGTGCACGAAATCAGCGGCGACCGGCTTTCGTTGGTCGCCGCTGCGCTCGCCTTTTACGCCATGCTCGCGCTGTTCCCCGGCCTGGTCGCGTTGGTCTCGCTGTTCGGCTTAGTCGCGAACCCCGTCTCGATCGAGCGCGTCCTGAACCAGTTCACGGGCATCGTGCCGCCCGGCGCACGTGAGCTCATCCGCGGGCAGCTACACTCGCTCGTGACGACCCCGCGCGCGAGCCTCTCGCTCGGTCTCATGATCAGCGTCGCCACCGCGCTCTGGAGCGCGTCGAGCGGGGTGGACGCGCTCGTCGACGCGATCAACGTCGCCTACAACAAAGTAGAGAAGCGCAAGTGGTACCGTCGGCGCCTGGTCTCCTTGTTGATGACCCTCGGCATCATCGTGTTCACGTTGATCGCGCTGGCGCTGGTGGCCGTGCTGCCGAGCTTGGTCGGCTGGCTCGGCGAGCGCGTGAACGTGCTGCGGCTGCTCGCGATCGGGCGCTGGCCGCTGCTCGCCGCCGCGGTCGCGGTGGGACTGTTCTGCCTTTATCGCTACGCCCCTTGCCGCAAGCTGCCTGCGACCTCGGACTTCTCGGGCGCGATCCTCGCCACCGTGCTTTTCCTCGCGGGATCGAGCCTGTTCTCACTATACGTGTCGGAGTTCGCCTCGTATCACAAGACGTACGGCGCGGTCGGCAGCGTGGTCGCGCTGCTGTTTTGGTTTTATTACTCAGGCTTCGCGATCCTCGTGGGGGCGGAGCTGAGCGCCGAGCTCGAGGGCGAGAAGGAGCTCAGCCGGCGCGCCCCATGATCGCGGCGGCGAACCCCGCGGTCCCGATCTGCGCGCGCTCATGGTGTGAGGCACGGCGCACCCGCGCGTTTTGAGAGCGGCTATGCTCGGGGCGATGACGGCCCTTTCCTTGCGCTTTCGCCGCGCGTCTGCGCGCGACGTCGACACCATCGTGGCGCTCGTCGACAGCGCCTATCGAGGCGACGCGAGCCGCGCGGGCTGGACCACCGAAGCCGATCTGCTCGATGGCCAGCGCACGGACGCCGCGCAGGTGTCCGCGCTCATCGCGGGCGCGCAGAGCAGCCTGGTGTTGGCGCTCGCCGACGCGGAGCTCGTCGGATCGATGCAACTCGAGCGAGAGCCCCACACGCTCTATGTGGGCATGCTGGCTGTGCA
>CAZYWR010000100.1:0-3725 GCA_964651185.1 uncultured Polyangiales bacterium | reverse complement strand
AACCAGGATACTGAACCATGTGGTTCAGCATGTACAGCACGGACTGGCGGCATGCAAGGAGAGGCTGAGCGGGCGCTGCGTTGCCGGCTGCTCGCGGGATTTGTCGAGGTCGCCGTACGCACAGCGATCACGAGCCAGCAGCGCGCGACGGCGCAACGCGGTTTGTCGAACGGCTCCGGCGCTTGTTCCCGGCAGCGGCGACCATGATAAGCTCACGCGTCTATGCCGGAGATCGAGGGGCCCGGGGGGCTTACCTATACGGTGCGCGATCGCAATCTGACGCGCGTGAAGCAGGGTTCCATCGCGAAACCCTGCAGAGATCCCAAGAGCATCGGAGAGTTTCGCGACAATCTCGCCGTCGTCGACTTCCAGCACCTGCCACCGGCGTGGCGCAACATGACGGTCGCAACCAGACGTGCCGGCGGCGGCGCGAAGCGCCCTGCGCTCGTATTCCGCGGCGACGACAGGGATCCCGAGAAGATCCTCGCGGCGGGTTTCACGCCGCTGATTCCCAACTTGGTATCGGCTGTCTTCCGCAATGAGAAGTGCGACATGCTGCTGCCCACCACCGTATGCGCGGCGACTTCACTGCCCGTCGCGGCCTGCTTCCCCACGGTGAAGTCCACCTGTTTCACCAAGCGCGATGTGACTTGGGTCTACGTGATCCACTTGCCCGACGGAACGCCTTACTTCAACACCCAGTGGCTGCAAGAAGGCCTCGCTTCCGGCCAGGTGATGGGCGGCGGTGACCCAGTCAAAAGCCAGGCGGCGCTGCTCGCGCCTGCGGGCGAGATCTGCGTACAACGTGTCGAGCCCGCGCAGATTGTGTGCGCCATCCCGATCGATCGCGAGTGGAATGATCAGACTGACTGGTCTCACCTGGGTCGCTATCAGGCGTGGCGGCAGCCCATTTACAATGAAAGAGCGGACGAGCTCTGTCGTCGGATGCTCAAGCGTGAGCTGGACCAGCGGGGTACCATCTGGAGACCGCTTCGCGTCTCCGCGGGAGAGTCCGCCACGCAATTCGACGTGACGCATCGCTATTGGTGACCGCTGGTCGCGGGCGCCCGGAGCGGGCCGGCTGCCAAGTTTCGAGGCTGAACGTGCTCGAGCGCATGCACGCAACGCCAGCTCGCTAGTCATCAGCCAGACGGACGCGCGCGACCGTTTATCCCAGCGGCGCGCTGGTTGCGATATGGCATCGTATGGCGACGCGCGCGTTGGTGGCGCCGGGAGTCCGGGCACTCGCGCATATTCGCGGAGGAGGAGACCATGCGCTGTCAGTGCGGCGAGGACAACCCTTTGCAACTCACCGTGTGCCGACGCTGCGGGCACGTCCTGGGGGCACTTTCCGTCTCGCAGTTGGTAGTCTTCGACAACCAGTACATGTGCCTTGGACAATATTCCGAGCCGACATTCCTTCTACTCGAGCTGACCGGATCTCCCATTAACAACTGGAGCGGGGGCTCAGGAAAGCTCACCGGTGCACATCACATCTTTCCCAAAAGCACGCTCGCTTGGCTATGGGAGCACTCCACTGCCCAGCACCAACAGTTCATCCGTCAGGTGCTCAACTTCGATCGCAATTCTGGCACCGGCGCGTTGGCGAGGCTGCGATCGAACCTGATCTCTCCGATCGGTTCGGGGGGGAAGCAGATCGCCCCGGATTCGCGCGGCGATGATCCGCACCATAAGTTCAAGTATCGCATCAGACCAGGTGAGGAGGGGCTCGACTTGGTCCGTACGCGCGGGGACAACCTCGAACCGCGCAGCGCGCTGTACCGACACCTCGCGTGGTACGTCATTCACGTCATTTATCCGCTGTACATCGAAAGCCCCGACGACTTCATGCTCCGCGACGCGGATGTGATCCACATCCTTCACTGTCTCCTCAACGCGGAACGAATTCATTACTACGTGGAGCCCGACCCGACACTCCCTTCGCATGCCAGCGCGGGGCTATGGGCACTCGACGACCAGGGGAACTACGTGAAGTCGCTCGTAGCGCCTCTCGATCTGGGTTCCGGGAGGCAAATGGTAGAGCGGTATCGGATCAGGTTGGCCGAGGAACGAAGAGAACAGAAGGAGCGCCGTGCCAATGCGCGGCGGTTGGGGCTCCCGAGCAGCACGCAACGCGCCGGTCGGCCGGCACCCACGGGGGAGTTGATCGATCGTTCGGTCCAGACTCCAGAGCGAGACATCTGCGTGGACGGCCGATATTACTCTTTGAGAGAGTACATCTCACGGTTTGGACTCGCCCACTACTCCAACCAGTGAGCTGTAACTTCAGTTCAGCTCTCGCGCCGAATCGTCACATCGAGCCGGTCCCTATTCATTGCGTCGGGCTCGCGCCGAAGTGACCGGACGCACGTCGAAGCTGCGCTTGGCCAGGTCGACGATCACTTCGAGCTTTTCGCTGCGCTCGCGCAGGCGCAGCCGCACGACCAGCTTGGGTTGGTTGCTGGTTTCGTCCCAGTCTTCGTCGACGTCGATCACCTCGACGCGCGGTTCGTAGAGGCGGATGTTCTGGCGAATCTCGTCGGTCATCGACACGACCATCTCCGCGGGCGTGCGAAAGCCGACGTCGCTGACGCCGAAGTCTTCGAGGAAGTAGCCGGACCCGCGCCGGGTGGACAAGATCCAGCTTAGGTTCTGCATGACGTCTTCGAGGAGCGTGAGCTCGACCCCGTCCAAAAAGTGTTTGCGTAAGAACATACGTGACCTCTCAGTTCAAGCGAGGACGTCTGTTTCGCCGGCGATGCCGCTCCAGATCACGACGCTGTGCTGAGAGTCTTCGTCGGCGCGGATGCGGTCGTAGCCGAGGTAGCCGCTGGTCTTTGCCCGCAGTGATTCCAGGCGCGCCCAGCTGGCGTGACTCAGTACCGTGAGCACGACCCGCAGCGGCAGTCGGAACGGCGCGAGCACGGGCAAACAGCGTTCGTTCAGCCTGCTCCGCACGATCGCGGCCCAGTTGTGGTGGCGGTCGTAGGCCTCTTCGTCGGTCACCAGGTCGATCAGAAATCCTTGCGCTTCGGTCTCATACACGCGGCCGATGACCGAGCTGCCATCGAGGCGCGAAAGCCCCGTGCGACACGCGTGGCTGCCCGTGGCAGAAGGGAACGCACCGCGCGTCACGCGCACGCCCAGCTCCGGGAAAGCGCTCTGCACGAGCCAGTGCACAGAGCTCACCGAGTCGAGCCCGATGAGCTTCAGGACCGCCGTGCACAATAGCGCGTAATCGCCGAAAATATCAGGATCGTGCTCCGGCCAACTCGCGCGCACGTAGTTCTCGATCAAGCAGTGATCGAAGAAGCGGATGAAGTCGTAAAAACGTTGCGGGTCGCGGCTGCTCTCGACCTCTCGCAGAAAGTAGCTCGGCAAGAGCGTATTGTCGCCGAGCAGCCCGAGGTTGACCGTGATCAGCACCTCCGCGCCGCCCGCGCGGAACTCGATGGCGTGCACGAGCGAGGTCGCGCCGCCTTCGCGGTTGCTCTCGAACAGCAGCTGATCGCGTCGGTAGCCGTGCGCGACCAACAGGTCGATGAGGGGTCCGAGCGAAAAAGCGCGGGCGCGCTGGCGCACGCGCTCTTCGAACCCTCGGTCCGGCTGCGCCACGCGCTCAGCCTCCGCCCACGAACCGACGCAGGTCGACGCGGTAAAACTGAGAGTGTGCCTTCCAAGCAGCCGAGTCGCGGTCCTGCCAGTGCGTGGTGAGCGTATCGATG
>CAZYWR010000099.1:0-2692 GCA_964651185.1 uncultured Polyangiales bacterium | reverse complement strand
CGCGAGCAACCCGCTCGCGCCGCCGCGGCTGGCGCGCCGTTTCCCTACGCGCTGGCTGGGCCCTCGCTCTCGGGAGGTGTCCATGGAATTTGCTCACAATCTCGCTTTTTTTGCCGCTGGCCTCGCAGTCGGTGCCGGCTCCTTCGCGCTGGGTCAGCGCGACGGCGTACGGCGCGGCGGCCGAGTCCATCACGGCTGCGCTCTGGACCGGCGTTGGGCCCACGGCGCGCCACCGAGCGCGCTGCCGCGCTATTTGCCGGAGGTCCGCACCGGTCCGCTGTTCTAAGCAGAACGTCGCGCGCTTGGCGCGCGGGTGCCGCCCGTCATTTCTCGGACAGGGCCAGCAGCTCCCAATCGCGGCGCGCCAGCATGGGCGTGAGCGCCACGACTTGGAGCGCACCGGTCGCGTCGATGTTGGCGGTGTGTCCTTCGTTCAGCTCGATCGTCGCACCGCTGCCGGTGCGCACACCGGCGCGCCCGCGTAGCGTCCGCACCTGCAAAGCCGCGTCGCGCTCCACGCCGAACGTGGCACCTGCGCCGATCACTTCGCTCTCGCCCGCGCCGATGACGACAGCGGTCGCCCGTTCGGTGCGCGCACGCGCGATCACGCGCCCGCGCTGCAGCTCGAACCGCGGTTCACGCGCGAGCAGCGAAGCCACGCGCACGCGCGAGCTCGGGCCCAGGCACAGCTCCGCGACTGGCTCGACGACGATGCAGCCGCCGCGCTCGACAGCCTCGAGCACATCTCCCTGACTGATCTGCGCCTCGTCGCTGAGGCCGACCGGTTCGCGGCGCAAGTGCGCGCCGCGGGCCGCCAGGCGTGCGCTGGCGAGTGCCTCGACCGTAGGCCGAGGCGCGGGTTCGCTGGCAGCGCGCTCGAGCGCCCGCCCGCCGGGCTCGCGCGGACGGTGTAGATAGACGGCGGCGGCCGAAGCCGCCGTCAGCGCCACGGAGCCGAGCAATGCGAGCGCCCGCACCCAGCGCGAGCCCTCGAGTTCGGGCAGGCGCTCGAGCTCCACCTGGCGGTCCGCCACCGGAAGCAAGGGGGCGGGCGATTCGCTCGCGAACTGCGCCAAGGCGCGCTCGACGCGCTCGCGCGCCGCGGGCTCGTCGCTCACCTTCGCGCTGTCGAAGTAGCGTTCGAGCGCCCGCAGCTGCGCGGCGAAGACCCAGACCTCTGGATCTTCGGCCTCGAGCGCGGCCAAATCTTCGAGCTCGGCCACGCTCAGCGCGTCGCCTCGGGCCTCGCGGTCGCGCAGCGCGCACCAGCGCTCCGCGCCCAACCCGAGCGCGCGTCCGCGTGCCCGGCGTCGTGGACGCACCCAGCTGCGCAGCTCCCGGCGCGCGGCGAGCAGGCGCTCTTTGGTGCTGAGGAGCGGGCTTTCGAGCACCTCACAGAGCTCGTTCAGGCTGAAACCGAAGCCGTAGCGCAACACCAACGCCTCGCGGCTGGCCGCCGTCAAAAGGCCCAGGTAGCGATCGAAGCTGCGCGCCGGAAGCACATCGCGGGCAGGCTCGTTCCGCCGCTCGTCGCGCGCCGCGTAGCTGGGAAGTGCGCGCGCGCGGCGCACCGCCGAGCGCGCCGCCGATCGATCGACCCAGCGCTCGAGCGATTCCCCGCGGAGCTCGCGCGGGCGCGCGCGCAGGAGCTCGACGAGCGCTTGCGACACGAGGTCCTCCGTGTCGGCTGCCGACAGCGCCGCCCCGAACAGGGCCCGCACCACGCGTTCGACGCGCGGCGCGAGCCGCTCGCACAGGCGACGCAACGCCTCGGCATCAGCCTCGCCCGCACGGCGCAGCAGCTCGATGTCCGCCTGGCGCGATGTCCGCCGGCTCACTGCCGAGCGCCTCGCCTCGAACGCGGGAGTCGGCGGGCTGAGCTCAGCTCGCGCGCCAGCCATCGAATCGGTTTCCACGCCCACGAACGAACTGTAGCAAAACGGCCGCACCAAGGCCTCGCGGCCCTCCCTCGCTGCCAGGCCTCGCCCTCTTGCGACGCCTCGCAACGGCCTTGCAACGCACGCGCCACGGATGTGGCCGGGGAGATTCACGGGTAGAATGCCGGAATGCGTGACTTGGTCGTCTACGGGCTCGGTGAGCTCGGCCAGCTGTATGGTGCGGGCGCGTTGCGCGCCGGCTATCGCGTGACCCCGATCACGCGTCAGGTCGATCCCAGCGTGGCGCTGCGCGGGCTCGGCCCCGAAGTGCCGATCTTGGTCGCCGTGGGCGAGACGGCACTCGACGAGGTCCTGAGCGAGCTCGCGCGCGCGCGGCGAGGCAGCGCCGCCATCCTGTTACAAAACGAGCTCTTCCCGAGCCGCTGGCGCCGCCACGGAATGACCCCGACCGTGCTCGTGCCTTGGCTGCTCAAGAAGCGTGGCCAGCCGCTCGTGGTCGCCCGGCCTACGGCCGTGTACGGAGCGCATGCGCGCTTGGTGTGCGAGCTCCACGAGGCCCTCGCGCTCCCGGCGGAGAGCCTCCCGGACGAGCGCGCGCTGCAGGCCGCCCTGGTCGCGAAATACGCCTTCATCCTCACCGTCAACGCGCTTGGTCTGCTGCGCGACCGCACGCTCGCCACGTGGCTGCAGGAGGACCGGCTGCGCGTCCGAGCGCTCGCGGAGGAGGGCGCGCTGCTCGGCGCGCGGCTGTGCGAGATCGAGCCGGATCCCGCCGCGAGCGCGCGCACCGTCGA
>CAZYWR010000098.1:0-4192 GCA_964651185.1 uncultured Polyangiales bacterium | reverse complement strand
GAGCACAGGGTCGCGCAATACGGCGTCGTCCGCCTGCGTCTGCGCTGCCGGCTGGACGGGCGCAATCGGAGGCGGCGCCGATCCACAAGCCAAACAAACGCTCGCCATCCAGCAAGCGCGCAAGCGCGATGCTCTCTCCGCGCTCACACGGACATCGACAGGATCGATCGCGCGTGACATCGGTCACCAGAGTACAGGAAGTCGCGCGGCGGCTCCTCAGTTCCCGAATCGGGCACATCCATTTCGGAGCCCCCGGTCATACGGCGCGCTCCCGACCTTAAGCCCTTGGAGCTCCCCGCGATCGGCGAGATGATGAGCGCACCTGATGCGGCGGCGCCCAACGAGCACGCTCTCGGTCCTGATTCTGGCGGCGCTGCTCGGCTGCGCGGCAAGGCACAGACAGACGCCTGCACCGCCCGCGTCAAGTCGAACCCCGTTCCGGGCGGTTCCGATTGGCCTGTGCGAAGACTATCCGCCGGAGAGCACCAGCGAAGCGCGCATGCGCGAAGACTTTCAGGCGCTCGCGCGCGCTGGGGTGCGCGTACTGCGCGTCTCGTTCGGCTGGGATGACCTCGAGCCGGAACGCGATCGCTACGACTTCTCACCTGTCGAGCAAGTGCTGCGCATCGCGTCTGAGTTCGGTGTTCGACTCATCCCTTACGTCTGCTACACGCCGTCCTGGCTGGCACCGCAGGGCGTCTCGCCGAACGACGTGTACCGCTCGCCTCCGAGCGATCCGGGCGAGTTCGAGCAGCTGATGGCGCTCTTGTCGGCCCGCTATCGCGGCCGCTTCGCCAGCTGGGAGCTCTGGAACGAGCCCGACAACCGCGAGTACTGGTCGGGCACGCCCGCCGAATACGCGGCGTTGCTCGCGGCGGGCTCACGCGGGGTCAAAAAGGGCGACCCGAACGCGCGCGTGGTGCTCGGCGGCATCGCAGGACATCTCGACTTTCTGGAGGATCTGCTCACGAAGCACCATGCGGCGCGCGTGGTCGATGTCGTTAATCTGCACAGCTACGCCGAAACCTGGAACGGCGAGCCGCTCGAAGGCATCGCAGATTATCTGCGGCGCGCTGCCGAACTGGTGCGTAGGCACGGCGAGAGCGAGCCGCTCTGGCTTGCCGAGGTCGGCTACAGCACGTTCCGGCGCGGGAGCTTCGTCTCGGACTGGTACAGCGCGCGCTTCGACTTCGAACACACTCCCGCGTTCCAAGCGTCCGCGCTGCTGCGCGTACTCGCGCTGGCGCGCGCCGTGCCCGAAGTCGAGCTCATCGCCTGGTACGAGCTGCGCGATCTTCCGGCAGAGAGCGAGGTGATCGGGGATCAGAACAACCGGCACTTGGGGGTGCTTTCGACGTCGGGCGAGCCGAAGCCGGCTTTTCGTGCGCTCGCGCGCGCCGTGCCGCTGCTCGCCAGCCCGCTGCGATCGATCGACGTGCGCGTGGGCGCATCCGAGATCGAGGCCCGCGCGTTTCAACGGGAGGACGGGCCATGTCTGATTATCGCTTGGCTACCCACCCAGCGCTTGGCCGCCACGCCCGCGCCCGCGCGTGCGCGCTTCGAGCTGGAGGCCACCACCCCCCGCGCCGCCGCGCGCACATTCGACGCGCTCGGCGAGGGAGCCGCCGAACTCGCTTACGACGCGCGCGCGCCCATCGTCACGTCCGAGCTCGAGCTGAGCCCGGAGCGCACGTACGTGATCGAAATCGACGACTGTCGATCGGACGAGTAAGGGGCCCCGCGGACGAATCGAGCAAGGACGCAGGGTGCGACAGCGCATCGGTGGCGAATGCACGGCATCCGCGGCCGCTCATTTAGAGCGCCGTTTCGGTCCACGCCGAGATGGAGATCTCCGCCGCGCGCAAGCGTTCGATCAAGGGTAGGCCGAGCGCCGACGCTGCGGTGAGCACGCCTCCTCGAGCGGGGAGCTTGTCCGTGTCGAGCGCCAAGCTGAGGGCCGATTCGGCGAGCATCTTGGCGGTCTCGCCGTAGCCGGGATCTCCAGGCCCGACCACGCGCGCGCGCAGGCGCTTCCCCTGCACCGTGCCGTAGAGCTCGTGCGCGAAAAAGGACCGGTTTCGCAGCGATAGAGGAGGGCCCTCCCCCGACTTCGGCGCGGCACGCCGTAAGAGCTCGCGAACCGGCGCCGACCGCACGCCGAGCCGGAGCCCGAGGACACTCGCGCTGAGCAACAACGACATCCCGGCGCCGCGCGCGCCCTTTCCCGCCGGGAGCGCCTCGCGGTAGCTGAAATCGCGCCCGTATGCGTAGTCGAGCAGCGCGTTCGTGCGATGTACGACCAGCACGTTGCTCGGCGCCCGCACGAACGGCGCTGTAAATACACGCCCGCCCGCGTCGTAACCCGGAACCCGTCGCTCGCCGCGGCCGCCAGCGACGGTGTGCCGAGCAGGCGAGAGGCCGTACGGATCGGCCAACAAACGCCGCACGTCAGCGTCCGCGGCCGCCTCTTCCCATAAGTCGAACATGGTGGCCGCGCGGCCGCCGCTCGGCGGACAACCGCCGATGTAAGTCAGAGCATGTGCCTCTTGGCTGGGCACACCGAACGCCTCGCGCGCGTGCCGCTGCAGCTCCAACACGCCGAGGTCGGAGGGAATGGAGTTGTAGCCGCAGCTGTGCACGATTCTGACTCCGCGCGCCGCTGCGGGCGCGTGATGCTCGTCGATCATGCGGCGGATCCACGGGGGCTCGTCGCTGATGTCGCAGTAGTGCGTCGCGCGGTCCACGCAGGCCGCGACCACCTCAGAACCATGACGCGTAAACGGTCCGACCGCGCTGCACAGTGCGGTCGTCTGCTCTGCGACATTGCGCAAGCCGCGACGGTCGGCGCCATCCACCCTCAGCAGGTTGAGCTTGGAGAGTCCCGAGTCGATCGCGCTGAGCTGCTCTCGAAGGCATTCGAGCTTGGCGCGATCGCGGCCGGCGATGGCCCAGCGCAGGCCACGCCGGCGGCGCGCCAAGTACTCGGCGACGAGTTGCCCGGTGAATCCGGTCGCTCCAAACAACACGACGTCGAACGGACGTTGCGACATATCCTTCTCTTGGCCGGCGAAGCCGCGAACACGGCCCCTGCGGCCGCCGGCCCGCGCCGAGCCGACATGTGGCTCAGCTCTGAGGTCAGATTCCGGCGCTCGCGCCAGGCGCCGTGCGTTCCGAGCACCGGCGCACCGCCTCGGGGGCCTGAGCGCTCAGGAAGCGTGAACGACCGGGAAGTGGGACGCTCTTCGCGGGATTGCCGAGCGCGATCGAGGCGGCTGGAACATCCTGGCGCACCACGCTGCCTGCCGTGACGACCGCCCCCGACCCGATGGTGACGCCCGGCTCGATCACCACCCCATGCGCCAACCAAACATCGTCTCCGATCGTGACCGGCGCGCTCTGCGACCCCAGGGTGTCAGTGATCCGCACCATCGTACCGAGCATACAGCGTTCTCCGATCGCCACGCGCGTTCGCGCCTCGATCGAGACGCCGTAGTTGAGGCCGGTGTCCGCACCGATGCGGAGCTCGCCGCCCGGGTGGACGAGCACGCGCATCGGGATCATGCCCGGGAGAAACTGAACTCGGTCCCCGACGATGACCTGTCCACGCGAGCTCAACGCCACGCGACCACCTACGTACACGCGCTCTCCACATGAAACGCCGCGGAACACGAGCTTTGCGCGAAGTAGGCCGACCGTCCGGTAGATTCGCTCCCAGAACTGCGCTGGATCGCTCGCGGCGAGGCTGAGAAGCTGACTCAGCTCACGCTTGAGGCCTGGTCCGCCCACGTTCATGGGCGACCCCGCACGCGCGCCGGCACGCCCCCGACGATCACGCCCGGATCGATGCGCCGCTTGATCACCGTTCCGGGTTCGACCGTGGCGCCCGCGCCGATATGGGCGCCGGGCAGCAAGATCGAACGCTCGCCCAATGTGACGTCGTCCTCGATCACGATGGGGCTCGAGGCCGGCGAGTCGTGACGTGTACCTGTGAACTGGTGATGGTCGTTGTCGAGCATCTTACAGTAGGGGCCAATCCTGACCCGGGCGCCGATTTTGACGGAGCAGCGCAGCTCGATCGCGGTGCCTCCGCCGATGTACGTGTCGTCCCCCACGACGAGCGTGGCGCCGGCCCCCGCATTGAACTCGATCGGCGCTTCGCGCGCGTCCAGCACGACGCGATCGCGATCGTGCG
>CAZYWR010000097.1:0-1963 GCA_964651185.1 uncultured Polyangiales bacterium | reverse complement strand
TCGCCGGCGTTCGTCGCCAGCGCCGCCGCGTTGACGTCGTGCGGCAGCGCGAACGTCCCTCGGCTGTAGCGGATGAGACCGCGCTGCAGCAGGAGCCGCGCGAGGTCCATCGCGCGCGCCGGATTGCCGCCGCTGTGCTCGTGCAGGTAATCGGCGACGCGGCGGCTGTTGGCCACGCCGCCGAACACCGAATCCACGAGCGCCAGCATGTCGGACGCGCTCAATTCGCCGAGCGTCAGGCGCTCGGAGCTCGCGACGATCTTGAGATACGCATCGGACGCGTTCGCCCCAGCCTGGGCCGAGAGCACGAGCAAGAGGCGATGCGTGCGCGCCTTCTCTGCGAGCGACGCGATCAGGGCGAGCGACTCGGGGTCGGCGCGCTGCAAGTCGTCGATCAGGATGAGCGTCGGATTGTCCTCGCTGGCTTCGAGCAAGAGCGCTTCGCTCAACGCGAGGGTGCGCGCTTGCCGTTCCGATGCTTCGACCGGAGACCAGAGGGTGTCCTCGCGCCCGCCGCGCTGTCCGCTCACCAGCATGCTGAAGTGCGTGTCGCGCATGCGCTCGCCGTCGCCGAGCTCGGGATGGAGCGCGAGCGCAGCGCGGGTGAGGGCGCGGGCCAGGCCGAAGGACGCGCTGTCCGCGCTGGCGTCGGCTCGCAGCACGGTGGTGGCGCTCAGCTGCGCCGTGCGCATCACGTGCTCGAGCAGCGCGCTGCGACCGGCGCCTGCCGGGGCCTCGATCAACACGCATCCGCCGGCGACCGCGGCCGCCGCCGCGAGCCGCCCGTTCAATTGCGCGAGCACCTCGTCGCGCCCGAGCAAAGGCGGATGCGCTAGGTAGCTGTACGCGACCTTGGCCTCTTCCGGCTCCTCCGGGAGGTCGGCTACCGCGGTCAAGCGCGCGACCACCTCGGCCGCGCTCCCCGGCCGCGCGCGCGCGTCTTTCTGCAGGAGCCACAGCACCAAGTCCTCGAGCGGCTGCGGGAGATCGACGTAGCGCGACGGAGGCTCGAGCGGCATCGCCCAGACCTCGGGCAGCTCGTCGATCTTGCGCGCGGGGGCGACGAGCTGGCGCGTGAGGGCCCAATACGCGAGGGCGCCGAGCGAGTAGAGGTCCGAGCGCTGATCGAGCTCGCCCTCGAGGCACTCCGGCGCCATGAACGCCGGCGTACCGACCAAGTTGGGCGGACGCCCGAACGGCGTCAGCGCACCGAAGTCGAGCAGCTTGGCGCGGCCGTTCGCGGTGACCCACACGTTGCCCGGGCTGATGTCGCGGTGGATCAGCCGGCGCGCGTGGATGAGCCCGAGCGCCGAGGCCACGTCGCGCAGCAGGCGGCAGACCTCGTCCGCGGGCAGCGGCGCCAGACGATGCAGGTCGCTGCCGGTGAGCAGCTCCATCGTGTAGTACGCGCCGCGCTCGTCGTTGCCGTAGTCGTAGACCTCCACGATCGCCGGGTGCGCGAGCTGCGCGAGCGTGGTGTATTCGCGCTGAAACAGCGCGCCGACCTGCGCGCGCGTGTCCTCGCTGCGCACGTACATACGCTTGTACGCGAGCTCGCGTCCGACCACGCGATCCACGGCGCGGTACACGATCCCCATGCCGCCGCGCGCGAGCTCTTCCTTCAGCTCGTAGCGCGCTTGGGCACGACCTCGTCGAGAGCCGAGCGAGCGATGCGGGCCAGCTGTCACAGTTCTTTAATCGTAGGGCAGGGAGGCCTCTCGATGCGCATCACTTCTTGCGGCACGGTGGGCCGCCTCGCATTCGCGGCGCCGGCTTTGGCCGACATGCGACATGCGCGCTTGCGCGCAGCGTGTACAGGTCGGACGCTGTCGGGAACACACCGTCAGAGCACTAGAGCGGCTCGAGGTCGGCCCACGTCTTGCCCGCTTCGACGCCGACCACCAGCGGGACCTCCAGCTCGAACGCGTGGCTCATGGCGTGCGCGCAGATGCGCGCGGCCTCC
>CAZYWR010000096.1:0-5466 GCA_964651185.1 uncultured Polyangiales bacterium | reverse complement strand
AGGAGGTCTGGTCGCGGTCGAGCTTTCGGCCGAGGAGCTCGCGCAGCGGCTCTTGCGCTTCGAGGGGCGGCTGACGATCGCCGCGAAGAACGGCCCGCAGGCGACGGTGGTCGCGGGTGACCTGCCCGCGCTCCAGGGGCTGATCGAGGAGTTGACGGAGGCGCAGATCTTCGCGCGAACCGTGCGCGTGAGCTGCCCGTCGCATTGCCCCGCGATCGAGCAGATCGCGGAGGAGCTGCGGCGCGAGCTGGCGGACGTCGCGCCGCGCGCCGCCCAGGTGCCTTTCTATTCGACGGTCCGCGGCACGATCTTGCCGGGCGAACAGCTGAACGCGGAATATTGGTATCGAAACGTCAGAGAGCCCGTCCTGTTCGCGCCGACCGTGCAGACTCTGCTTCAGGGCGGGCACACGCACTTCGTGGAGGTCAGTCCGCATCCCGTGCTGACATCGGCCGTCCACAGCGTCGCGGATGAAGCCGGCGCGCCCTGCGCGGCGGTCGGAACCTTGCGCCGGGACGATGGCGGGTTCGAGCGATTCTTGCTTTCGTTGGGGGAGTTGCACGCCAAAGGCCTGAGCGTCGACTGGCGCCGGGTGTTCGACGCCGGGCGTAAGGTCCCGCTGCCCGGCTATCCGTTTCAGCGCGAGCGCTATTGGCTCGAGCGCGGAACACAGGCCCCGGAGCTCGCCGCCGCGCAGCCGAGCGCGGCAGACCATCCGCTTTCGGGCGCGCGCGTGGCGCTCGCGGATACGCAAGCAGGCGGGTCGATCGGACGGCTCGCTTCGGGGGGCACGCCCTGGCTCTCGAAGCTCGCCGCGGACGATCGGGGGCGCACGACGCTGGAGTTCGTGCTCGACGCAATCAGCCGGGTCATGGGCGTGACAGTGGCGGGCATCGCGCTGGAGCGGCCGTTGCGGGAGCTCGGGCTCGATTCGACGATGGCGCTCGAGCTGCGCAATCGCCTGTCGGCGGCCAGCGGACTACGCCTGCCTTCCACCTTACTTTTCGATCATCCGACGCCTCAGGCGCTCTGCCGTTACATGGTGGAACAGCGGAGCGGCGCATCGGGCAGCGCGAAGCTGAGGGAGCCGAACGTGCCGGCCTCGCGGGCCGAGCCCGTGGCGATCGTCGGCATGAGCTGCCGCTTCCCCGGCGGCATCGATTCCCCAGAGAAGCTCTGGCGGCTCGTGCTGGAAGAGGCGGACGCGATCGGCGACTTCCCTGCCCGGCGCGGGTGGGATCCCGATCTGCTGTACGATCCGGACCCCGATGCGAGCGGCAAGAGCACGGTATGCAAGGGCGGCTTCTTGCACGACGCGGCCGACTTCGATCCGGGCTTCTTCGGCATCAGCGCTCGGGAAGCGCTGGCGATCGACCCCCAACAGCGGATCTTACTCGAGACATCATGGGAAGCGCTGGAACGGGCCGGGATAGACCCGAGCTCGCTGCTGGGCAGCTCGACGGGCGTGTTCGTCGGTTTGTGTCCAAACCAGTACGGGCAGCTCGCCCTGACGGCGGAGCTCGAGGGATACGGACTGACCGGCGGCGCGCCGAGCGTGGCTTCCGGGCGGATCGCTTATCAGCTCGGATTTCACGGGCCGGCGGTGACCGTGGACACCGCTTGTTCGTCTTCTTTGGTCGCGTTGCATTGGGCTTGCCAATCGTTGCGTCAGGGCGAGTGCGACTTGGCGCTCGCTGGCGGCGCGACGGTCATGGCCACGCCGAGCCTGTTCGTGGAGTTCAGCCGGCAGCGCGGTCTCGCGCCCGACGGGCGCTGCAAGCCGTTCTCGAACGCGGCAGACGGTACTGCGTGGAGCGAAGGCGCCGGCATGCTGGTGCTCGAGCGGCTGTCCGACGCCCGGCGCAACGGTCATACGGTGCTCGCGCTCTTACGCGGCTCAGCGATCAATCAGGATGGGACGAGTCAGGGCCTCACGGCGCCGCACGGGCCGGCGCAAGAGCAAGTCATCCGTCTGGCTTTGGCCAGCGCGCAGCTCGCGCCCGCGGACATCGACGCGGTCGAGGCGCACGGGACCGGAACGACCCTGGGCGACCCGATCGAGGCCCAAGCGCTGCTCGCGACCTACGGGGAGGAGCGCGCATCCGGGCGGCCCTTGTGGCTCGGTTCGCTCAAGTCGAACCTAGGCCACACGCAGGCTGCGGCGGGCGTGGCCGGCGTGATGAAGATGGTGTTGGCGCTTGAGCACGAGCTCTTGCCGAAGAGCTTGTACGCCGAGGTGCCCAGCGAGCACGTGGACTGGTCGCGCGGCTCGGTGCAGCTGCTCGACGCGGCCGTGTCGTGGCCGGCCGGCGCTAGACCGCGCCGCGCCGGGATCTCGTCGTTCGGCATCAGCGGGACCAACGCCCACGTGATCGTGGAGGAGGCGCCGACTGACGAGGTACAAGGGTCGCCCCAGGATGTCCCGACCGGGATCTTACCTTTCGTGCTTTCGGCCCGGAGCGAAGCGGCGCTGCGCGGTCAAGCCGAGCGGCTGCGGGCCGAGCTCGCGACGCGACCTGAGTGCCCCCTCCTCGACGTCGCGCACTCGCTCGCGACCGCGCGTACGTCCTTCGAGCTGCGCGCGTGCGTCGTCGCCGAGGGGCGCGAGCAGTTGCTCGAGGGCCTGGGGCGGATCGCAGCGCAGACGGCGGGAGACGACGGCGCGCGGCAGCGGGCGGGCGATCTGGCGTTCCTGTTCGCGGGCCAGGGCAGCCAGCGCCCGCAGATGGGGCAGAGTCTGTATCGCAGCTACCCGCAGTTCCGCCAGGCGCTCGACGAAGTGTTCGCACAGTTCGAAGGTGTGCTCGAGCGTCCGCTGCGAGAGGTGATGTTTGCGGCGCCGGGCAGCGCGATGGCTGCGCACTTGGATCAGACCGCCTATGCGCAACCCGCGCTGTTCGCCCTGGAGGTGGCGCTCTACCGACTGCTGCACGCTTGGGGAGTCCGTGCGCGCTACCTGCTCGGCCACTCCGTGGGCGAGATCGCGGCGGCGCACGTCGCCGGCGTAATGTCGCTGACCGATGCGTGCACGCTCGTGGGCGCACGCGGGCAGCTGATGCAGGAGCTGCCCGCAGGCGGAGCGATGCTCGCGCTGCAAGCTTCCGAGGGCGAGCTCATCGCGCATAGGGCCTCGTACGCGGGGCGGGTGTCGCTCGCCGCGGTCAACGGCATGGATGCCGTGGTCGTGTCGGGGGACGAGGCGGACATCGAGGAGCTCCGGCGCGAGTTCGAGCGGCGAAAGCGCAAAGCGCGCCGCCTGAACGTGAGTCACGCGTTCCATTCTGTGCGCATGGAGCCCATGCTCGACGCATTTGCGCAGGTCGTCCGAGGCCTCTCTTTGCGCCCGGCGCAGCTCGCGATCGTGTCGAACGTGAGCGGGGAGCTGGCGGCGCCTGACTCCTTTGCGGATCCTTCTTACTGGGTCAGGCACGTGCGCGAGGCTGTCCGCTTCTTTCCGGGCGTGCAGGCCCTGCAGGCGGCGGGGGCGCGCGGTTACCTCGAGCTCGGGCCCGACGCCACGCTGTCGGCCTTGGCGCGCGAGGCGCTGGCCGCAGAGGGCGTGAGCGCGGTGTGGCCGCTGCTCCGTAAAGAGCGCGGCGAAGAGGAGGCGCTCCTGCAAGCGCTCGGCGGGGCGTACGAACAGGGACAAGAGGTCGACTGGAAGGCGCTCTTTGCGCCGCTCGGCGGTCGCTTCGTGTCGCTCCCGACCTACGCTTTTCAGCGCGAACCTTACTGGTTGGCAGCGGACGCTGCGGGCAGCGACCCGCGCGCGATAGGCCTCACGAGCGCGGAGCATCCACTGCTACGCGCGAGCCTCGGCTTGGCAGAGCGCGAAGGTCGGGTATTCACCGGCCGCCTTTCGCGCGCGGACATGACAGGCGCGCTCGATCACTCGACGTTCGGCGTGTCGTGCCTGCCCGGAGCGACGATTTTGGAGCTGGCGCTGTCGTCGGCGCAACAGCTCGACGGGTGCGAGAGCAGCGTCGATCTGACGCTGGTGGCGCCGCTCGTTCTGCCCGAGCGTGGCGGGATGCAGCTGCAAGTATTCGTGGGCGAGGCGGACGAGGCCGGCGCGCGCGCATGGTCGCTCCACGCGCGGCCCGAAGAGATCGGCGCGGAAGCCGCGTGGGTACGATATGCGCACGGCAAACTGAAGAAGGCGTCGGACAGCGCGCCCGAGCCGCTGTCGGCGTGGCCGCCCGCGGGAGCTGTCGCCTGGCCGCTCGAACCGCTCTACGCCGATCTGGCGGACATGGGGCTTCGTTACGGAGCGAGCCTGCGCGCGTTGCGCACCCTCTATCGCCGCGAGAACGAGTGGTTTGCGGAGCTCGCGCTGCCGGCGGGCGAGCGCGGCGAAGCGGCGCGCTACGCACTGCACCCGGCGTTGTTGGAGGCGAGCGCTCAGCTGCTCGCGTCGCAAGACCCTCAGGAAGACATCCGACTGCCCGACGCGTGGATCGCCGCGACCCTGCGCGGCACGGGCGCGTGCGAGGTTCGCTTGCACCTCAAGCGCGACGGCGAACACGTCGCGTTCGCGCTGTGGGACAGCTCCGGCGCGCCGCTGTTCGAGGTCGCGTCGCTTTCGCGGCGGGCCGTCGCGAAGGCAGACCTGGCTTCGCCGGAGACGGCAGACGCGTTGTTCCATCTGGTTTGGACTGAGGTGCCCGCGCCCAGCACGCCGGCGACGTCGTGGGCCTGGCTCGGCGGCGAGGCGCAAACCTCGGCACCTCACCACGACCACGCGCTGTGCTTCGCGGACGGCGCCGCGCTGCGTGCAGCGCTCGACGCGGGTATGCCTACGCCCGAGCGCGTGCTTTTTGCGTGCGTCGAGGCGAGCAGCGAGCTCGCGCCGCAGGCGGCCCGCGCGGCGACGCTGCAGACGCTCGAGACCCTGCGGTGGTGGCTTGCGGACGAGCGCCTCGGCGCGAGTGAACTCATCGTGCTGACGCGCGGCGCCGTGAGCGTCGATGGGGAAGACATCTCGGATCTGGCGCGGGCGCCGCTCTGGGGGCTCTTGCGCACCGCGCAAGCGGAGTATCCGGATCGCGCTTTACGCTTGATCGATCTCGATCCAGAGGAGACCGCCTCAGCCGCGTTGCTGGGGGCGGCACTCGGCTCCTCGGAGCCTCAGCTCGCGCTGCGCGCGTGCCGCTTGCGCGCGCCCAGGCTCGTGCGGGCAGATGCAGAGCCGACGGCGGGTTTGGCCCTGCCGCCCGAAGGGACGGTCCTGATCACCGGCGCGACCGGCGCGCTGGGCGGGCTCGTGGCGCGCCATCTGGTCGCGCGCCATGGGGTGCGGCGTATGCTGTTGTGCTCGCGCTCCGGTGCCGCCAGCACGCTCGTCGGTGAGCTCGAGGCGGCGGGGGCGCATGTCAGCTCGGTGGCATGCGACGTGTCTGATCGCGGGAGCCTGGAAACCTTACTGCGTTCCATTCCAAACGAGCACCCGCTGAGCGCGGTCTTCCA